>NZ_QBAW01000006.1 GCF_009689985.1 Helicobacter pylori
AATCTTTGTTTTAAATCTTTGTTTTAAATCTTTGTTTTAAATCTTTGTTTTAAATCTTTGTTTTAAATCTTTGTTTTAAATCTTTGTTTTTGAACTCTTTGTTTTAAATTATCTTTTTTTGGGGGTTTCTTTTTAAGAGATTTCTTTTTTGAACCCTTTGTTTTAAAGGGGTTTCTTTTTTAAACTCCCTTGTTAAGGGATTTGTTTTTAAATTCTTTGTTTTTGAACTCTTTATTTTAGGGTGGTTTAATGAAAAATCTTTTTTCTTTTGAACCCTCTTTTTTTGAGCTCTTTCTTTTAAAGTCTTTTTTTTGGGGGGGTTTGATCTTTTTCTTTTTGCCAATCCCCACTGCTTTCGCTTTTTAATCTTTAAGTTTTTATTTTTGGGGTGGTTTGATGAAAAATCCTTTTAGTATTTTTTATAACCAATGATAAAAGAGCTTGCCAAAAGCAAACAATAGTTTTAAAAATGAAAAATCTTTTTTAGCGTTTTTGGTATTATTTAGTGGGAAACTTGACGCTACTTTAAGCGGTAGTTTTTAAAAAGCGCTTCTTTAATATAGGGGGGTTTAAGTTGGAGATTAAAAGGGGGAGAATGGTTTCAAATACTTCCTATCTTTTTAAGAAAATAAAATAAAACTCAATAAAATGCATTTTATTATAAAATCAAATCTAAAACGATTATTTTTCACTCACAGAACTTTTAAATTTTTAATTTTTTAATTTTTTAATTTTTTAATTTTTTCACTGATTTTTCAATCCGCTTCTTTTTAATCTTTTGATCGTTTAATCTTTTGATCTTTAATTTTTTCACTGATTTTTCATCTGTTTTTTTAAGTTTTTTCACAAAACAAAGTTTTTAATTTTCTAACTTTTTAATCCCACTCTATCGCTTGCACTATGCTATAATGAACTGATCTTATATTTTAAAAGGAATAAATATGCCAAACACCACCAACAAAGATTACACAAAATACAGCCAAAGACAGCTTTTTAATCTCATGAATAAAAAAGAACAAGAAATAGAAAAGCTAAAAAGGGATAGGGCGTATCTTGAAAAGAAAATGGCTAAAGAGCTGGAGAAAAAAGATAAAGGTTTTAAAAATAAGTCAGAAGAATTGAATAAAATCTTACAAGAGATCAACAAAAGAGCTAATGATTGCTGTTTTGGGCATGAGATCCCAAATATTGAAACGCAACAAGCCATGAGAGAAGCAGATAACAAAGAAACAGATTTGTTCGTTGAGGATTTTTCTAGTTATAGCAATGAAAGAAAAAAGGCTTTAGGTGTTGAAGCTCAATCTTAAAAAATCTTTTCAAAAAGATTTTGATAAATTGCTTTTGAATGGGTTTGATGATAGCGTTTTGAATGAAGTCATTCTAAGAAAGAAAGAACCGCTACCCCCACCATTTAAAGATCACGCTTTAAAGGGGGTTTGGAAGCCTTATAGAGAATGCCACATTAAGCCTGATGTTTTGCTTGTGTATTTAGTGAAAGATGATGAGCTGATTTTGTTAAGGTTAGGCAGTCATAGCGAGTTGTTTTATAAACTACCCATAACGCTTAAAAAGAACGCAACAATCGCATGTTAACTCTAAACCGCTATAAAAAATAACTTAAGCGTTCAACTCTACTTTTAGTGATGCTCTCCTTTAAGCCTAACCCATAGTTATTAGTCTTTATTTCATCAATTGAAAACCACCGCAAAGAAGCCTTATTCTAGTAGAAGCTTTGTTTTTTTATGAAGCGCTTTAGACACAAGCTCTATAACGCTAATAACCAACTCTTTTTCATTCAATCGTGGGGTCTCTTTAATGATACGCGCGCTCACTAAATAGCATGAACGCTCCTTAAATTTATTCTCATCTTGCTCCCATTATGCGCTATCAATTAACAAGTTTCAATATAATACAAGATCTTTTTATAACTTGTCATGTGTTAAGGATCAAAATGCGCGTGTTTGTTTGCTTTTTAGGGGTTTTTGTGTCTAACGGCTTGGCTCGTTTTGGCTATGTGGTTTTAATCCCCCTACTCATTTTATCAGGGAGTTTAACCCCACACCAAAGCTTCCAACTGGGTATTGCGGTGCTAATGGGCTATGTTTTTGGGAGTTTTTTAATCCAATTTTTAAGCCCGTTAATGTCATTAGAAAGCATCGCTAAAATCAGTTTTTTCTTGATCGCTTTGAGTTTTTTAATCTGTTATTTTGATAGTATCCCTTTCTTTTGGCTTTGGGTCTGGCGTTTTATCGCCGGTGTGGCTAGCAGCGCGTTAATGATTTTAGTCGCTCCTCTCTCTTTGCCCTATGTCAAAGAACATAAAAAAGCCTTAGTGGGAGGGCTTATTTTCAGCGCTGTAGGCATTGGATCTGTCTTTAGCGGGTTTGTTCTGCCTTGGATCAGCTCTTATAATATCAAATGGGCATGGATTTTTTTAGGGGGCAGTTGTTTGATAGCCTTTATCCTTTCCTTAGTGGGGTTAAAAACCCGTTCTTTAAGGAAAAAATCCGTTAAAAAAGAAGAAAGCGCGTTTAAAATCCCCTTTCATTTGTGGTTATTGCTCATTTCTTGCGCGCTCAATGCGATTGGTTTTTTACCGCACACGCTTTTTTGGGTGGATTATTTGATCCGTCATTTAAATATCTCCCCCACTATCGCTGGAACCTCATGGGCGTTTTTTGGCTTTGGAGCCACGCTTGGCTCTTTAATCAGCGGCCCCATGGCTCAAAAGCTAGGAGCTAAAAACACCAACATCTTTATCCTCATTTTAAAATCTATCGCATGCTTTTTGCCCATTTTTTTCCACCAAATCTCTTTACTCAATTTAAGCATCTTTATAATGGGAGCGGCCACAACCGCCAATATCAATTTATTCAGCATGATGGCTTTAAAAATTGCAGGCGCGAAGCATTTCGCTCAAGCGTCTTCGTGGGTGGTGTTTTCTTTTGGCATTTTCCAAGCGCTTTTTTCGTATCTTTTTACGATCTTTTTAGGGGATTTGGGCTATGTTTTGATTTTTATTATTTGTGGGGTGTGTTTGGTTTTAAGTTTCATCGTTCTTTTCCCCATTAAAATACAAACGGCTACCAATAAATAGAAAAATTATGGGGTTTCAAAACCCTTGATGCCGAGAAAATCCTTAAAACCCTTTAAGGAATTTAAGATTTTTTCACGCTCTAAATGACGCATGATAAAAACGAGGTTAGAGCCGTTTTGATCCTTTAAAATATGCTTAGGCGGGTAAATGACATGCATCACGCCATTAATACTCACCAAAAGATCGCTTCCAACATCAATAATCCCCTTTATGCGTAAAATCTGTGTGCCGTATTGATGCAACAACAAACTCAGCCAAATCCCAAACGCACTCCACTCCATCGCGCCTTCAAACCTGATGCTTAAAGTCTCAAAGCCTTGCGAGTGCGAATCTTTTGGCATTCTTGGCATAAAATTTCGTGCCCTATTGTTGCGTGAAAAAAAGCTTTCGTAATCTATATTTTTCTTGTCAAAAATTTCTGCGCTAGGGTTAAGGGATTGTATCCGCTCTTTTAATTTCATTAAAGCCCCGCTGTTATTTTGCAAATCCGTTTTGGTCAATAAAACGCTATCAGCAAAAACGATTTGCTCTTTAGCTTCATTGTTTGTTAAATGCGTTTTAGCATTCAATGCATCCACGCAAGCCACCACGCTTTGAATCTCAAAATGCGCCCCTAAAAAAGTGTCGCTCAAAATCGTCCATAAAATCGGTGCCGGGTTGGCTAAACCGGTGGTTTCAATGATGATGCGCCTTAAAATTTCGCCACGCCATTCATAATTGTTGAGCGTGGCTTTTAGAGACTCCACTAAATCTAAGCGTTTGTTGCAACACACGCACCCTGCGTTAAGATAGAGCATTTTTTCACCGCAATATTGAACGCTTAAGATGCGCTGATCCAAAGCGGCTTGACCGATTTCATTGATAATAAGGGCAACGCCTTGGTGATCTATTTGGTTTAAATATTCGCTTAAAAAACTCGTTTTACCGCTGCCTAAAAAACCTGTGATGAGCGTGATAGGGATTTTGGGCATCAGTGAGTGGCTTGTGTCTGTTGGTTTAAAAACGCTAACAGATTAGAATCTAGAGCGTCCATCTCTTTTTTGGCTAAATTTTGCGCCTTATCCCACAAATCGCCTAAATCATTCACGATCACGCTCTGCCCTTTTTTATCGCACAGCACAAATTTCGCGCCTTGCCAATCATTAATTTTTAGCCCATAAAACGCTAGGATTTGATTGAGTAATCTTACTCGTTTGAGCCGTGCTCTTTTGCGTTCTCTGGCGTTTTCATTCGCGCTAATAAGCACATTTGGCTCTTTCAAATTTTCATCGCTCCCATAATTTTCATCGCTCCCATCGGTCCAATGAAAAGAACTGATAAGCTCCCCGCATAAAACGCACATCTTTCAACCTTTTAATCAAACGCCAAAAACCCTTTGGCGTTATCGCTATTTTTTTCTAGGGTTTCGTTTTAAGAAATCATCAGCGATTTCATTGAATGTTACCCAACGCACGCCCTTATGCTTGTTGATATGCTCAATGATTTTTTCATGCATGAGCAACACTTGCGGACGCCCGCTCACATCAGGGTGGATTGTCATGCTAAACACCGCATAATCCATCTCACGATAAACCCAATCAAATTGATCGATCCACATTTGCCCTATATCGTGCGGGCTTACAAAACCAAAGCTATTGGGGGATTTTTTGATAAACATCATCGGCGGTAAATCGTCTAAATACCAGTTCGCAGGGATTTCCACTAAATTTGTTTCCACCCCACGGATTAAAGGCTTCATCCAATCCTTAGCCTCCAAACTATAATCAATCTTGCTCCAACTATCCCCCACACGCACGAAATAGGGCGTGAAATCATTGTGCATGAGCGAGTGGTCGTATTTGAAGCCGTGTTTTAAAAGCAATTCATTAGTGATATTAGAAAACTCCCACCACGGCGCCACATAGCCTGTGGGGGCTTTGCCGGTGAGATCTTTAATCAATTCAACGCTTTTTAACAAAACGTCTTCTTCTTGCTTGGCCGTCATAGCGATAGGGTTTTCATGCGAATACCCATGTGCACCCACTTCATGCCCTGCATCCACGATCATTTTCATTTGTTCAGGAAAAGTTTCAATAGAATGCCCAGGCACAAACCAAGTCGCAGGGAGATGGTATTTTTGAAACAATTTCAAAAGCCGTGGAATCCCCACTTCACCCGCAAAAAGCCCGCGCGAAATATCATCAGGCGAATCCTCCCCACCATAGCTCCCTAACCAACCAGCCACCGCATCAATATCCACACCATAAGCCACTAAAATTTCTTTTGCCATAATCGCTCCTTTTTAAGTGAGTTTTCCAAACCCCTTTTTGGTGAGTTTGGTGTCAAAATCTTGTAAATAAGGGATTTTTTGGCGTTGCAACGCCACTTCGTTCAAATCCATTTCAGCGATAATGACTTCATTGAGTTTAGTGGCTTGCACGATGATTTTCCCATTGGGTGCGATGATTCTTGAATCACCGGCAAATTCTAGCGTTTGTTTTAATTTAGCGTTAGTTTCTTCCCCACTATGATTGCACGCGCACACAAAACAGCCATTCTCTAACGCTCTAGCTTTGCTCAATAAATCCCAATTATAAGCCCTAGCTTTACCAAACGCACTAGGATAAATTAAAACCTCCGCTCCTTGTAACGCTAACAGATTCGCACCCACGCCAAAGCCGATTTCATAGCAAATTTGCAAACCCACTTTCGCGCTAAAATCCCCAAAATCCAGCGTAAAAACCTCGTATTTTTTACCCCTTTTGAAGCGCGATTTTTCATCGCCCCACAAATAGATTTTACGGTGTTTGCCAACGATTTTACCTTTTGGTGAAACAATATAAGCGCTGTCGTAGAGTTTTTGATTGGTTTTTTCAATGCTACACGCCACCAAATGTGCTTTATTAGATTTTGCAAAATTACTTAACGCTCTCAACGACTCGCTTTTTAGCTCACCATGCTCTATCGCTTTAAGATTTATCCCAAACTCTGCATCCTTATCATTCGTGCAATAACCGCTATCAAACAATTCCGGTAAAACAATGAGATTCGCGCCTTTGTTGTGGGCTTCTTTGGCTAGGTTGAGTGCTAATTGCAGGTTTTCATTTAAGGCGTAGGGTTTGGATTGCATTTGGATCACGGCGGTTTTTAGGATTCTTTTGGCGGGATTTTTTGTTTTCAAGATCCACTCCCATTTTTGTTTTTATTGTATAGGATTAAAAATTAAAAGAAAATTAAAGGGGTTAAAATCCGCATGCGTTTGTGTCAGAACTTACCATTATTGTTTAAGAATCGTAATAACGCGCTAGAGAGTGAGCTCACAAACACGCCGATAAGAAACGACAATCCGTTAAAAAGATGCAAGAATAAAAGCGTTCCTAAAATGCCTAGTAAAACCCCATACCCCCCTAAACGCCACACATTGAAAGACATTTCCAAACCTAGGGTGAATTTTTGGAATCTTTGCTTTTCTTCTTTTTCTCCATTTTGTTTCCTTAAATCCAAACGCTTTTTAACGCCGTAATACGAAGACAACGCCACGATAAAAAACCCTAAAAACCCTCCTTCAAAATTCAAAACCCCTTGAAACGCTTGGAAAAAATAAACGATAATCGCGCTAACTATATTGATAAAAAGTAAAATAAGCAAGCATTGGATTTGGCACATGGGATTTGATTGGATTTATTTTGTTTTATTTTGTGTGTATTTAGGGTCTTTGGCTAGTTCTTCATAGTCTTTTTGCATGTTTTTATAAGCTTTATAGACATTGAGAAAGCTCGCTAACACGCCCCAAACAACCCCAAGCCAAAAAAGCCACGAAATGTGAGTGAGCTTTTTAAGCCCATAGCCTATAGCCACGCCCATAAGGATCGCTACTACCATAGAAAGCCCCAAGCTCAAATAATTCGCCCCCTCTATGAATTTATAATACTTTGGCTTTTTCAAAAAATTCACACACCTTTTATGATTTCATCAAAACTTTCATCGGCTTTTGCGATCGCTAAATCAATCATTTCTTCAGTCATAGGCTCACAAATAAAGCCGGTTTCAAAGCTTGAGCACGCCAAATACACGCCCTTAAAGAGCATTTTTTGGTGGAATTTTGCAAACATTTCTGTATCGCTTTTTAAAGCGTCATCAAAATCACGCACCGCATTTTCGTTAAAGAAAAAGCCAAACATACTCCCCATGTTGAGCGTCTCTAAAGCGATATTATAGCTTTGAGCGCTCTTTTTTAAACCTTGAGTCAAACGAACAGCTAAAGCGTTTAAGCGAGTATAAAGGGTTTTGTCTCTTTTGATTTTATAAAGCGCGCTCAACCCCGCGCACACCGCTAGGGGGTTACCGCTTAAAGTGCCTGCTTGATACACCCCTCCAATAGGTGAAAGCAAGTCCATAATTTCCGCACGCCCCCCAAAACACGCCAAAGGAAGCCCAGCGCCTATCACCTTACCAAAGGTTACCAAATCCGGCACAACACCATAAAATTCTTGCGAACCGCTCAAACTCGCTCTAAACCCGCTCATCACTTCATCTAAGATCAGCACCGCTTGGTATTTTTCACACAAAGCCTTTAAGCCTAGTAAAAACTCTTTTTGAGCCGGCACTAACCCCATATTCCCAGCAATGGGTTCAATGATAACACAACCCACATCGCCTTTTTTAAAGCATTCTTCTGTGGAGTTTAGATCGTTATAACGGGCCACTAGAGTGTGTTGGCTAAAATCGTTCGGCACGCCTAAAGAAGAAGGAGAGCCAAAAGTGGCGCACCCGCTACCCGCTTTCACTAATAACGAATCGCTATGCCCATGGTAGCACCCTTCAAACTTGATCAAATCGTCTTTTTGGCTATAAGCTCTAGCGAGTCGTATCGTGCTCATGGTCGCTTCCGTGCCGCTACTCACTAAACGCACCTTATCTAAGCCTTCATAACAAGAAATGATTTCCTTAGCTAAAGTGGTTTCTAACTCTGTGGGAGCGCCAAAAGAAGTGCCTTTTTTTAATGTATTAATAATATTCTCTTCAATCTCTTCATCAGCATGCCCAAAAATCAAAGGCCCCCAGCTTTGCACAAAATCTATATAATGGTTGTTATCCACATCATAAAGATACGCCCCCTTACCCTTTAAAATAAAGGGGGGAGTGCCTTTAACGCTCTTAAACGCCCTCACAGGTGAATTGACCCCCCCAGCGATCACCTGCTTAGCTTCATTAAAATCATTAATGCTGTGCAACAACTCCATGATTTTACATTATCCCTTAATCATGCTTTCAAATTGGATTTCCACTTGCGACCAAGTCAAGCCCTCATGAAAACTCTCGCATCGTTTGGCCAAGCTCGCTAATTCGTTTTTCAAGCCAAAATTCAACAAATCCAAGACCCCTTTAACCACGAGCTTATCACCAGCAATCGTGTATTGCATAGGCACTTTCACCAGCTTTTCATTCATTCTCACATAAGCCGTAAGAGAACCTTCATGATCGCCTTCTATCACATTTCTAAAAGTTACTTTGATGTTAGTGTTTTTAAAAAGAGCGAAAAAAGCTTCTTTAACGTTTTTGTTTTTAGTGTCATCGCCTAAATTGACTTTCAGGCTATCCATGCTCGCGCTCGCTCCCTCTAAAAGGGTTTTTAAACTATCTTGAGATTTGCCTAGTTTATAAGTGATGCTTTCAAAACTCCCATTTACTGGCGTTTTAGCCTTAGTTTTAAAGGCCGTCCATGTTAGCTTAGCCGAAGATAAATCCAAATTCACCGCTTGCAAAAACCCTGCTAGTAAAACCGATACCAAAACCATTTTTTTCATTCATTATCCTTTAATGTGGTCTTATCAATAACGCTTACTATTTTAGTGTAAACAAGCTTGCTTACAACTAAAACGATTCATTTTGATAATCATTTGCACTCTAAAGACGACTCAAGAGATACAATTGCGTTTATTTTAAACTCTTTTTGTAAATAATGCTGACTGAACCAAACTTTCTGAACCATTCATGAAAAGATTAAAGCGCATGGCTATCGCTATCATCTTGAATGCAGAAAAATTCATGGTGATCGGAGTTTCAGCCTGAAACCATCTTCATGCAAATCACCTTGCTTTAAAAGCTCATCCGCACTAGGGCTAGAATAATGCTTGGCTAAAATAATGAAATAGGCGTTGTTATGCACCCCAATAAGGTTAGGCTGGAAATAAGGGAAAGTTTCAGGGTTTAAAATCCATGTTGCGGCTTTGTTATACGCTATAGAGAGCCTTTGTCCGGCTCCACTATCCCACAAATCATACCCGTTCTCAAAAAGCAATTCGCCTGATATAGTTATCGCAAGAAGCGCGAAATTGGTATAAGCTATCCCCTTAATGCCCTTTGTAGGGCCGCCATGATAATCGCTCGTATCGCTCCTAGTGATCGCGCTAGCAATAACCCCATTCTCATCTATGGCTTTAAATATCCAATCCTGCCACCGATTAGCGCTATTGTGTAAAAGAGCATGATCATCTAACGCTAGCGCAGAACTCACATCAAAGAGAATGCCCCACGCCCCATGGTTAGTGTTAAGAGCGGATTGAGAATACTGGCGCATCCGCTTAACGAAGTCTTCGTATTCTGGACTAGGGAATACCTTTTTGACAAACCAATAAGCCATGTTCATATAAGGCATGTAAAAATTGATATTATCCTCGCTCTGATAAGTATCCACGCTTTGAAGCTCTTTAGCCCAAGCGTTTAAAATTTCTATAGCTTTTAAGCCGTATGGTTTGTTTTGGCTCACTAAATAACCTAGCGCTAAGTCATAGGACATGATAGCAGATTTTTTAAAACTCTTTGTGCAGGCATCAGGCTCTCTAACCCCGGTAGAAGTGTAGTGTTTTGATGCGTTAAGTTGCACGCATGGCTGTATTGTTTGGGAGAGCTTTTTATCAAGATGGAGTTTTTGGGGCAAATCTGTGGATTTAAAATCCCTAAAAAAGTAATCTTGATCGGCGTAAGCTTGAACGCAAACGCAAACACCCATGAGTGATAAAAACAAAACAAATCTTTTCATTTCTCGCCTTTATTTTAATGGATTGGTTTAAAAATAGCGTTTTAGGGTAACGCTTTTAACAACACAAATTTAAGCGCATGCGTATTAAGAGCGCTAATTGCTGAAAGGGGCAAGACAAAAAGCGCTGATTTTTCATTAAGGTTATTTTCAAAATCGCTGGTTAAATTGGGGTGTAAAAACCCCAAATACGGCTCTAAATCAAACGCGTTTAATTTTTGCGCTTCCAAGTTTAAAAAGGCGCAAAAATCCTTAGTCATCTTATCAATGTTTTCTACAACATCGCATTTATTGAGCAACACTCCAAAAGGCTTATTGGCCAAAGCGGGTGAAAATTTTTCCAACTCCAACCTCAAGCGTTGGTATTGCTCTTTAATGCCCAAATCCAGCCTGGAAGCGTCTAAAACAAAGGCTAAAACTTTGGTGCGTTCAATATGCTTTAAAAAACTAATCCCTAAGCCTTTTCCTTGACTAGCCCCTTCAATAATGCCAGGAATATCAGCCATTAGAAATTCGCTTTTCTCATCTACGCTCACAACCCCTAAATTAGGCACTAGAGTCGTGAATTCGTAATTAGCGATTTTAGGCTTAGCGTTAGAGATGGTGGAAATGAGCGTGGATTTACCCGCATTAGGGAAGCCCACCAACCCTATATCAGCGATGAGCTTTAATTCCAAACGCACGCATTTTTCAACCCCCTCTAAGCCTTTTTGCGCGTAAGTGGGTTGTTGCTTGGTTGCGCTTTTAAAATGCGCATTCCCTAACCCTCCCTTGCCTCCTTTTAAGGCTAACACCCTTTCTTTAGGTTCCACTAAATCAAGCCACAACTTATCACCTACAAAAACTTGCGTTCCTGGCGGCACAACAATGATCTTGTCTTCGCCCTTTTTGCCCGCGCAATTTCGTGTGCCTCCTGGAGCCCCGTTTTTAGCCTTATGGTGTTTGGTGCCTCTAAAACTCGCTAAAGTGTCGGTATTGTTATCCACTTCAAAATACACATCGCCCCCATCGCCTCCATCGCCTCCATCAGGGCCTCCTTTGATGACAAACTTTTCTCGCCTAAAACTCACCATTCCAGGCCCCCCCTTACCCGAAGCGATAATGATTTCCACGCTATCTACAAACACAGCTTAATACCCTTTCTTTTATTCAGCAAATCTTTGCATGGATTTTTCCAAATGCGGCACCGCATTGAGTAATTTCTGCGTATAAGGGTGCTTTGGAGCGCTTATCACGCTATCCACATCCCCGGTTTCTACGATTTGCCCTTGATTCATTACGATGATTTTATCGCTAATATGCTCCACCACCCCTAAATCATGGCTGATAAAAATATAAGTCAGCCCCATTTCTTTTTGCAAATCCAAGAGCAAATTCAACACTTGCGCTTGAATGGACACATCTAACGCAGACACAGGCTCATCGCAAATCACCACGCTAGGGTGCAAAATAAGCGCCCTAGCAATGCCGATTCGTTGCCTTTGACCGCCTGAAAATTGGTGAGGGTAACGATCGATCCATTCTAATTTCAAGCCCACTTTTTGCATGATCTCTAGCACTTTGGCTTTGATTTCTTTTTTTGAAAAGTGAGAATTTAACAGCAAGGGTTCAGCGATGATCTCGCCCACTTTCCACCGAGGGTTTAGGCTAGAATAAGGATCTTGAAAAATCATTTGCACCTTTTTGCGGTAATCAAACCAATCCTGTTTGCTAAAATGCAAATGGCGCTTGCCATTGAAATAAATCGCCCCGCTATCTTGCCTTTCAATCCCGGCTAAAATTTTGGCTGTCGTGCTTTTCCCGCAACCGCTCTCCCCCACGATGCTTAAAACTTCATTTTGTTCCACTTCAAAACTAATCCCGTTGAGCGCATGGATGATCCTCTTGGGTTTGAATAACCCCCTGTCTATCGCATAGGATTTTTTCAGTTCTTTAATTTCTAAGAGCTTCATCGTAACTCCTTTTGAAAACTCAAATAATCTATATTTTCATCCACGGTTTCTAAGCGTTTTTTGCGGTATTCTTTGCCCGGTTTAGGGATCGCGCTTAAAAGAGCTTTGGTATAGGGGTGTCTTGGATCAGCAAAAAGCTCTTTGGCACTCGCTTGCTCCACCACATGCCCTTTATACATCACCACCACTTCATCAGCGATTTGTGCCACCACGCCTAAATCATGGGTGATAAACAAAATAGAAGTGCCTTTTTTTTGCTGCAACTCTTTCATCAATTCTAAAATCTGCGCTTGAATGGTTACATCTAACGCTGTCGTAGGCTCATCAGCGATCAAGATTTCAGGCTCACACACCATAGCCATAGCGATCATCACCCTTTGGCGCTGCCCTCCGCTGAGATTGAAAGGGTATTCATGGTATTTATCCCCTGCATGGGGAATGCCCACGCGCTCTAATTCATAGACCACCCTTTCTAAGCGTTCTTTTTTATTGAGGTTAGGGTGGTGGATTTTTAGCACTTCATTGATTTGAAACCCCACCGTGTAGGAAGGGTTTAGGCTCGTCATAGGCTCTTGAAAGATCATGCCAATTTTCTTGCCCCTGATTTCTTTTTGCATCTGCTTTTCTTTGAGTTGCAACAAATCCTGCCCTAAAAATTGAATGCTCCCCCCTACAATTTTCCCGGGTTTTTCAATCAACCCTAGAATAGAAAGCGAAGTGATGCTTTTCCCGCTCCCGCTCTCCCCTACAATGCAGAGCGTTTGAGACTTTTTCAAGCCAAAACTCACGCCATCTACTGCTTTATTCACGCCCTTATCGGTGAAAAAATAAGTTTTTAAATCTTTAACTTCTAAAATCATGCAAGCTCCTTTTAAGAGGCCCGTTTAGGATCTAAAGCGTCCATGATGCCATCGCCTACCAGATTAAAACTCATGACCGTTAAAAAAATCATCAACCCAGGGAAAACAAGCATCCAAGGAGCGGTAGCGATGTATTGCATGGAATTCATCAGCATCGCTCCCCATTCAGGTTTGGGAGGTTGGGCCCCAAGACCTAAGAAGCTCAGCGCGGCCGCTTCTAAAACCGTGGAAGCAAAACCCATTGTCGTTTGCACGATTAAAGGGATAATGCAATTAGGGAAGATCACCTTACACATCAAACGAAGATGCGAAGAACCATTGATTTTAGAAGCGATCACATATTCTTTTTCTTTTTCGCCCAGCACAGAACTGCGCACCAATCTTGCAAATCCAGGAATCCCCACAAACCCAATAGCGAGCATGGCATTAGTGAGTGAAGGTCCTAACACAGCGACCACAATCACGATCAATAAAATAGAGGGCAAAGCGAACATAATGTCCATGATGCGCATGATAACCGCATCGGTTTTCCCTCCAAAATACCCCGCTATTAGCCCTAATATCGTGCCAAAAAAGACCGCAATCCCCATAGAAACAATCCCTATGGTTAAAGAAATCCTAGCCCCATAGATCAAGCGGCTCAAAATATCGCGCCCCAAATCATCGGTGCCTAAAAGGTATTTAACATTCCCCCCATGCTCCCATATAGGCTTTAAAAGACGATCTTGCACATTTTGCACATAAGGATCATGCGGGGCCAAAAGGGGTGCAAAAATCGCACAAACCACCAATAAAAGCACAATCCATGCACCAACTACTGCCGCCTTATTTTTTTTGAATTGTTGGATAAATTCTCTAAAAGACTCCATTATGACAACCTTATTCTAGGATCAATAAAAGCGTATAAAATATCCACTAAGAGATTAGCCCCAATATACATCATGGCAATAATCAAAGACATGGACTGGATAATCGGAAAATCGCGCTGGTTGAGCGCATTAACGATCCACTTACCAATCCCAGGCCATGAGAAAACCGTTTCAGTTATCATGCTCCCCCCTAAAAGCCCGGCCAACATCAAGCCTGCGATAGTCGTTACAGGGATTAAAGCGTTACGCAAAGTGTGCACAAAAATCACCCTAAAAGAGCTGCACCCCTTAGCTTTAGCGGTGCGCACATAATCTTCTTTAGACACTTCTGCCATGCTCGCGCGAGTCATTCTCGCAATAACAGCGGTAGAAACCGTGGCTAACACAATGCTAGGCAAAATCAAGTGCTTGATTGTATCCACAAACGCCCCATAATCCCTTGCGATCAAGCTGTCTATCAAATAAAGACCTGTGGGACCATCTAAATAATACACATCGCTCAAACGCCCAAAAACAGGCAACCACCCCAATTGCACGCTAAAGATATAAATCAGCATAAGCCCTAGCCAAAACACGGGCATAGAAATCCCGGCTAAAGCGAAAGTCATACTGGAATAATCAAACACGCTATAGCGTTTGATTGCGGCTAACACGCCAACGCTAATACCCAAAGCAAGAGCCATAAACAAAGCGATCAAAGCCAATTCCACCGTAGCCGGGAAGCGTTGCCAAAACTCATGCATCACAGGCTCACCAGTCATGATAGAAGTGCCAAAATTGCCATGCAACACATTATTGATAAAGAAAAAATACTGCTCTATCAAGGGCTTATTCAATCCAAATTGCTCCCTTAAAGCGTCAATAGCGGCTTGATTGGCCTTTTCGCCTAAAATCACTAACGCCGGATCTCCTGGCACTAAATGCACCATCATAAACACGATAATGCTCACTCCAAACAGCGTGGGGATCGCCCACAAAATACGCTTGATGATAAAACTCAGCATGCAACCCCTTTCATTTTTCTAAATACACCTTAAAGAAGCGATTCACATTCACTCCAGTCGTCTTATAACCCTTAACTTTAGACAAGTGCGGCACCACCGAATAAGGATAAGCTAAAGGCACATAGGGCGCATCTTTATGGATAATTTCTTGAGCCTTTAAATAAAGGGCTTCTCTCTCCTTTTGATCTGAAACCCGTTTAGCCTTTATGAGCAGATCGGAAAAGGCATCGCTCTTATAAAAAGAACCATTTTGAGTGGGTATGGCTGAAGCGGCTTGCTTGCTCCATAAGGTGTATAAGAAATTATCCGGATCCGCAATGTCTGCCATCCAGCCTGCAAACGCCATTTCATGTTCGCCCAGACCCGTTCTTTTCAAATAAGCCCCCCACTCATACACTTCAATTTTCACATCAATGCCAATTTTAGCCAGGCTCGCTTGTATGAACACCGCTCCTTTTGGGTTACGAGTGGAAGTGGTAAAAATGGTGGTTTTAAAGCCGTTAGGATAACCCGCCTGTTTTAGTAACTCTTTAGCCTTTTTCAAATCGTATTCATAGGGTTTGATGTTGTAGTTATAACCCCATATGGTGGGCGGGAAAGGATTGACCATTTTTTGGGCAAAGCCTTCATAAATCACCTTAATGTAATCATCCACATTAATCGCATGATTGATAGCCAAACGCACCAAAGGGTTGTTAAAATACTTTTTTTGCGTGTTCAATGAAAGCCAATTGGCGATCAATCCGGGGCTTTTATCCACCACGATATTAGGAAGTTTTTCTAATTGCTCCACTTCATTGAGGTTAGGCCCGGTCATGAGCATGATTTCGCCGGTTCTTAACGCCAAGGCGCGAGTGGAAGAATTAGGAATGGTGCGCACTACCACTTTGTCTAAATAAGCTTTAGGCCCCCAATAATCCTGATTTTTTAAAAGGATGATTTTTTCATCTTTATTCCACAAAAAGAATTTGAAAGGCCCCGTCCCAATAGGCTTTTTAGCCAACTCGTCTTTTTTATTATTTTGAGCCAAATAATCAGCGTAATCCTTACTCAAAATGCTTAAAAAGTCCATGCCTAAATTGGCTAAAAACGGGGCTTCTGGCCCATTAAGCGTGAATCTAACGGTATAGTCATCTAAAGCTTCAATGCTCTTAATTATATGAGACATGCCCATGCCTTCCCAATACTTATAGCTTTTAGCCCCCGGACTATAGTATCGTTTAGCCTTATCCATTTGGCGCTCAAACGAAAACAGCACGTCTTTAGCACCAAACTCCACTTTTTTATTCCAATACTTCGTCTGGTGGAAATAAACCCCTTTGCGTAAATGAAAGGTATATACAAGACCATCTGGGGATATTTCCCAACTTGTCGCTAAGGCGGGTTCAATTTCTGTGGTGCCGTATTTGAATTGCACGAGCGTGTCATAAATATTGCCTGTTGCTACATAGCTTTCGCCATCAGTCACTAAAGCCGGATCCATGCTCGAGCCATCAGCGCCTCTAGCAAAAACCAAAACGCCTCCAAAACGCTTTTGCTCTTCAACAGAAATATTTTCTTTAGATGGATTAAGAGTAGCGTTTGGGTTTTCTGAAGCTTTCAAAAAAAACTCAAACAATAAAAGAAAAAAAAACAAACCCTTAACAAAAACATTATTCATAAGCCAGTCTCCACAACAAATTCTATAAAGGATAGAGATCTAAATTATAAATATTTTATAGCATTTATAGGTGTTTCACAAACACCTAAAGGTTTAATTGACCCTTAAAGGTTACCCTATTCCCCAAAATTTTGACTAACCACAGAAACTTTTTTGCGGTTTCTGTCTTTATGCTCAAACTTCACAACGCCATCTATGAGTGCGTATAAGGTATGGTCTTTCCCCATGCCTACATTATTACCGGGGTGCATTTTAGTGCCTCTTTGGCGCACGATGATATTCCCTGCTCTCACAAATTCTGAGCCAAATTTTTTCACGCCTAAGCGTCTTCCTGCAGAATCTCTGTTATTCTGCGTGCTCCCTTGACCTTTCTTGTGTGCCATTGCTTAATACTCCTTTATGCTACAATTTTAGTGATTCTCACACGAGTGAAATCTCTTCTAAAACCACGCTTGGTTTTGCTGTCTTTTCGGCGGCGTTTTTTGAAAGTGATGACTTTTTTGCCGCGCCCTTCATTGATCACTTCCGCTTCAATTTTAGCCCCATTCACAAAGGGTTTCCCACAAGAGAGCTTGCCCTCTTTGGATACGGCTAACACTTCCACTAATTCCACTAAAGCCTTAGGCTCTTTATTCATTTTATCCAGTAAAACAATATCGCCTTCAACGACTTTATATTGCTTACCGCCATGCTTGAATATTGCGTATGACATTTCTATTCCTTAAAAATTGAACGCTCTTTTTAAAATAAACGCTTATTATAGTGAGTATTTGCTAAAATGTAACTTTAAATTGAGATTAAATTCACATTAAAAGAATTTTTTTACTCAAAAACACCCCATTTAACCCGCCATTATTACCCCACAATGGCCCCATTCAAACCATTCATAAATTGTTATTAAGCTTGTTTTGGAATACTTTTAGCTTGTTTGTTAAAAAACCAATAAGGATTTGATCATGCGCGTTACCTTTGGCTCAAAATACAACCAAATGAATCACTACCAAAACGCTTTACAAAATAAAATCAACGACGCTAACACGCAGATCGCTTCAGGGCTAAAAATCCGTTATGGTTATCAAAACAGCGACATTAACAACCAGAATTTAAAATTCCAATACGAAGAAAGCACCTTGGATCAAGGCATTGATGTGGCTCAAAACGCTTACACTTCAACGCTCAATACAGACAAAGCCTTGCAAGAATTTTCTAAAACGATGGAGGCGTTTAAAACCAAACTCATCCAATCCGCTAACGATGTGCATTCAGAAACTTCTCGCGCCGCTATCGCTAACGATTTAGAACGCTTAAAAGAGCATATGATAAATGTCGCTAACACCTCTATAGGGGGGGAATTTTTATTTGGGGGCAGTAAAGTGGATAGACCCCCCATTGATAGTAATGGGAAATACCATGGCAATGGCGAAGATTTAAACGCGCTTATTAGCTCTGATAACCTTGTGCCTTATAATATCAGCGGGCAAGATTTGTTTTTAGGCACGGATAAAGACAAACACAAACTCATTACCACCAACATTAAATTACTCAATCAAAACAAGCTCCACCCTGATGTGATGGACGCTTTAGAGCATTCTTCATTGCCTGAAGAAGTTTTTATTAAACCTAGCGATACCTTGCGAGAACTCATCGGCGATAACGATAAAGACCCCACCAATGACCCTAAAGAGTTTTTTTATTTACAGGGCGTTAGGCCTGATGGCTCTAGTTTTAAAGAAAAATTCGCACTGGATAAAGCCTATCAAAACAAAGAGAGTGCCTCTAAAGTGAGCGATTTGTTGGATAAAATCGGTCATGCTTACGGGAACACTTCGCAAAATAAAGTCGTGGATGTGAGTTTGAACAATTGGGGGCAAATTGAGATTAAAAACCTAACCCCCGGCAGTGAAAATTTGGATTTTCATTTGATTTCTAGCGATGGGGATTTTGATGATTTAGACGCCTTGCGTTCGAGCGGAAAAAGGGTTACTGAATACGTCAAAAGTGCGTTTGTAACGGATAGGAGTTTGAGCCAAGTTAAAGCGGTGCCTAACATGTATAATCCCAAGGTGCTTGAAATCCCTAGCGTGTTTGTCACTAAAGATAATGTTTTAGCCAACAAAAACACTAAATTGAGCGAGATTTTTGGCGATAGCGTGGAAACTTTAGAAATCAATGCCAGCCGTTTGGACGATACAAGCGCTATTAAAATCCCAAATCTCCCTATTGGTTTGGATATTCCCATTCTTTTAGATGTGAAAAATTCTACGATTAAAGATTTGAAAGACGCGATTAAAGAACGCTTTAATAATGAAGTGGGTGTGGAAATTGAAACAAACGGGCGTTTGAGGATTATTGACAATTCTTCTAATCAATCGCCTATTTCTTTTGTTTTAAGCACCCTAGATCAAAAAGGGCTAGAAGTGGCCGGTATCCCTACTAATAATGCGAGCGAATACCAAAAAACCTATTTCAATAAAGAAGGGGCAAAATTAGAAAGCAATGTGGCTCAAATCGCTCAAAATGGTGCGGCTAATGGCTCTACTAAATTGAGTGAAGTGGCTAATGGGAGTTTAGAAAATAGCGTTTTCAACATGAAATTAAACGATGTGAATGGTTCGTTTTTAGAAGCGCAAATGATCTTGGATAATGATGGGGCTTTTTTAAGTTTGCCTAATGGCATTAAAATCCCGCTTTATGACCCCACAAGCGCTGATATTCGAGCTTCTAAACCCAATGAAGTAACTTACAGGCAACTTATGGATGCGATGAGTATCGCGCTCAATTACAGCAATACTGACCCCGCCATCTACCAACAAATCAGCGATAACCCTACTTCAAAAGAAAGCAAGGAGCGCTTTATTGAATTGTTAAAACAAGCTAAAGGCAACCTTTCTGTTAATTTGAATGAAGAAGGAAAAGTCATTATCCAAGACAACATGCATTCAAACACCAAAATGCAGTTCATGCTTTTTGATAAAGACGCGAATGATTTTTCTCAAAACGCCTTGCACAGCGACAAGCCCAGCCTTAAGTTAAACGCTAATAACGCTCTAATTATTGACAAGCCAAGCGTGAATTTTTTTGATCAATTAGAAAATACCATCACTTCGGTAAGAAAAGGGATTTATCGCCCGGACGCTTTAGGGGATACTTATTCTAGTGATATGCGTAATTTAGGTATTCAAAACGGCATCACTCTTATAGATCACTTGAGCGATCACATAGAAAAAATGATCGCTAAAAACGGCGCTCATGGTAAGGCGTTTGAAAACATTATCAGGCGTAATGAAGTTTTAAAAACGCAAGTTCAAAGCATTCGTGGGGAAACGACCGGTGCTGATATGGCAGAAACTTACAATAAATTTTCCAATCTCACTAACAACTATAACGCCGTTCTGGCTTCCACGAACAAAATCAACAATCTGTCTTTAACGAAATATTTGTAGTCTTTTGGTGGTTTTTAAGCGTTCTAAAAAGAGATATTAAAATGCTTTTAAGCTTCTATGAAGCCCCCCTCCTTTTGCCCTTTATTTCGTGGGCAAATCGCCTACAGGACAAGCGGCCACACCCACGCTTGGGCGAGTGAATTTTTCTACATTTTCTTGAGCTTTTTTGGGGTCATTCACCCAAGTTTTATAGAACTCAAAAGGGCATTCCGCCACACCCTTATCCCCATCGCCACTAGCAAAAACCCCACTATAACCTCTGTGTAAGAGTTTGAAGAGTTGGTTTTGGCTTTGGTCGTATTTCCTCGCATCACGGATTTGTTGCACAGAAAGTTGAGCGTATTGAATACCATTTTCTTCTTCCCCACATTCGCCCAAAGTATGCCCGTCAAAACCAATGATGCTAGAATGCCCAAAATAGGAATACACCCCATCAAAGCCGGTCGCATTCGCTACCGCTACATAACACTGATTAGCCCACGCCATAGCTTTCACGATCGCAATTTGTTGCTCCTTAGCCGGATACATGTAACCTTGACAGCGCACAATGAGTTCTGCCCCACGCATCGCGCAATCGCGCCAAATTTCAGGGTAGTTACCATCATCGCAAATAATCAAAGAAACTTTCAAGCCCTTAGGCCCATCAACCACATAAGTTTTATCCCCAGGATACCAGCATTCAATAGGACACCAAGGCAAGATTTTGCGGTATTTTTGCACGATCTCACCCTTATCATTGACAAGAATCAAAGTGTTATAGGGATTCTTTTTAGCTTGCTCGTGTTTTTCCCCCGTCAAAGAGAACACTCCCCAAACCTTGTTTTTCTTACAAGCCTCAGCAAGGATTGCGGTTTCTTCTCCAGGAACGCTTGCAGCTGTGTCAAACATTTCTTGTCTGTCATACATAATCCCATGCGTGCTGTATTCGGGGAAAATAATCAGATCCAACCCGGGCAAACCCTGTTTAACCCCACCAATCACCTTAGCAATATTGCGACAATTTTCCAACACCTCATTCTTAGTGTGGAGTCTGGGCATCTTATAATTAACTACCGCTACACCCACAGTATCTGGGCTGCTACTAATATCTCCATGTCTCATGTTATGTTCCTTGTTTTTTGATTGAGAGTTCCTACAAACCCTCTATTTGAATTTATAAAATAGTTGTGTAAATGGATCTATAATGAATATGAAAACTTTAATCATTATGATTATTCTGGGCGAGTTTTAACTTTTTTGTTCTATTTAGTAGCCTATTTCTAAAAAATGAGGTTTTAGCCGCTCTATTTTATGGTTATTTGATTTTCACCTCCACTAAGCCATATAGCGCATTGATGCAATAGATTTTAGCCGCTCTTTGCAAGTCTTGTAATTTTAAAGGGGCATGCCCAACAAGACCCTTTTTTAACAACCCCATCACACCCGTCCCATTTAACGCACCCGCACTAAAATAAGGGGTTAAAAGCCTGTTGTGGATTTCTAAAATGAGATTGCTCCTAGCGCCTTCAGTGAGTTCTAAATCCTGGTTATAAAAGATTTCATCAAAAATAACGCCTTTTTTAATGAGTGCTCGGGCGTTTTGATAAAAAGGGGCATAAGTGGTCTTATGGTATAAAAAATCATTATGCTTATCAATGGGAGCTTCACTCAAACGAATTTCTAGGCTTTTTAAAGGCTCTAAGGCTTTGTATTCTTTAATGAGCTTGCCCTTTTTATTGAGTAAAACCCTTAAAACCCCTTCTTTTTCTAATTCAAAGTCTAAAAGATTTTCATCATGTTTGAAATTGAAATATTGGGCGCTATTCATTAAGCGTTCTTTATGGGCGTTTTTATTATTAATCTCTAATTTTTGATCCTTTTTGATAATTTTCATCGTCTCCACGATCTCAAATTCTATTTTGGGCATCACAAAAAAGGATTTTAAAAAGCTCTCTTCATATTCTTTTAGCGCTTTACTTTGATAAGTTACCCCACTCCCTACCCCCAAATGCAAAAAATCTTCATGCGTTCTTTTTTCTAAAGTGCGGATAGGCACGCTAAAAAGGGCTTTTTTTCCTCCAACCATGCCTATCGCCCCGCAATACACCCCCCTAGGGCGTTTTTCTAATTCTTCAATGATTTGCATGGTTTTGATTTTAGGGCATCCGGTCACCGATCCGCAAGGGAACAACGCCTTAAAAATCTCAAACAAGCTTGTTTTTAGGGGCAATTGAGCTTCAATCTCGCTTATCATTTGATACACGCTCGGCAAGCTGATGATTTCAAACAATTGATTGACTTTCACGCTATTTTTTAAAGCTAAACGGCTCAAATCGTTACGCAATAAATCCACAATCATCACATTTTCGCTTCTGTTTTTGTCATCATTTTGCAAAAACAATCGGTTTTTTTCATCTATCAAGGGGTTATTTGAGCGAGCGATCGTGCCTTTCATGGGTTTTGTAATAATCTTAATCGCTGTGTCCAAAAACTCTAATTCAAAAAACAATTCCGGCGAAAAGCTTAAAACACTCCCAAACTCATTTTCTATCAAAGCCTTAAAAGGCGTGTTTTGGTTGTGTACCACTTCCTTAAAAACGCGCTTTGGTTTGGCTTTAGTGTCTAAAAATAAATCCATCGTGAGATTCACCTGATAGGTATCGCCGTTTTTTAAATGTTCTTTAACGGCTTTAAACTGCTTGAAATAAGTTTTTTGATCTAAAGAGCTGTGGATTTTAGGGTAAAACGCATGCTCTTTTAAAGGCTCTAAAGAGTATTTTTTTCTTTCTAAAAATTGTTCAAAATACAAAAAAGGGGTTTGGCTTTGAAAAGTTTCATCTAAAAACGCTAAACGCGCTTCATACAAAAGATACCCCACAAAATACCCATTCCCCCTATTTTGAGAGATGAAATCCAGGGCGTTTTTAAGCTCATTAAGATTAGTGGCTGTGAGTTTTTTAACGCTTTTTTGATATTTAAAATCCCCAAAAATCATTTAATTTCTAGCAACCGCTTCGTATTTGTCTATCAAAAACACCGGATTATAGCTCATTTTAGACCTTCTCAAGCCCTCTAACCCTAGATCTTCTTCTCTGTTAGCGTAAGTTAGATGGCTAAATTCATTCAAAAGCAATTGCTGGTTGATGATTTGATACGCGCCTGCAATATCTGTACGGGCTTTTTCAATGTGGATGAGCGCGCTCTCTTCGTTTAAAACTTCTCCAAAACTAAACGAGACTATTTCCCCATTAACCCTAACAAGCCCCCCTTTCACATCCAAGCTTTCATAATTTTCTAACACGCTTTGAATGCCCTTATTTTCGTTGATTAACCCTATATCATCGGTTTGGCTTTCTAAAAACCATGTTTTGGAGGCTTCTAAAACTTCCTTTTTATTTTGAGGAGAAATTTTTTCATAAACAAAATTCGCATAATTGGTTAGAAACTGGTTTAAGTGGTTTTTTTTCTTATGGTATTTTTTCCCTTTGAGCGCGATCAATTCTTCAATAGAATAAATATAATCGCTCCTGTCTCTGTTGTAAGTGAAATCAAACACCCCTACAAAATTGTCTTTCAAATCGTCTTTTTGCTCTAAAGTCAGGGAGTGGAATCTTAAGTTTTTTTCTAATTTCAAAAGCTCTTTTACGCATTCAAACGCATTCTTACCGATAGGATAGAAATAAAAGGGTTTTTGGTTTTCATAAGTGGTTTGAATCACCAAGCAATCCCTAATCACAGCCACTTGAATAAGCCTTGCGTGCTGCCATAAAAAGCAATTGGTAAAACTCACATCCGATAAAACGATTTTTTGAGCGCTTAAAAACCTTGAAAACAAGTCCTTATGCGCTAGGGTAATTTTTTCAAACATAACAACTCTCTTTTATTTTTTTAACTCTTTGAGGGCGTTTTCTTGAAATTTTCTAGAAATCTTAAAAACCTCTGTATAAAAACCCGTAAGAATTTCTCCATTCAAATGTTTGAAATCCCTTTGGCCGAGTCGTTTTAAAATTTCTCGCTCTCTTTTAGGGCAATAAATGGGGCTTTCTTGTTTGATGAGAGCGATTTTTAAAGCGATTTCTAAGCGTTTGTCTAAAAGATCGCTTAATTCATTATCCAACGCATCAATTTCAGCCCTTAAATTTTCTAAAAGACTATCCAAATTCTTTTGCATCTAATCAAACCCCTTTTAAGCCTTCTTCTTCTAGCCGCCATAAATCTTCTAAAGCCTCTCTTTTTCTTATCACTCTGATTTTGTGATCTTCTAGGGCTAACTCTAAGAGTTTGGGGCGCGAATTGTATTGACTGGCCATGCTAGAGCCATAAGCCCCAACCTTTTCTATGACTAATTTATCGCCTGGCTCTAATTCTGGCAAATTGACATCTTTTAAAAAAGTGTCGCTGCTCTCGCACACAGGCCCTACCACATCGCAAGGCAAGATCTCACGCCCTTTAGAGGGCGTTATAACCCTTATGGCATGCTTAGCATGATACAAACTGGGGCGTAAAAAATCATTCATGCCCGCATCCACAATCACAAAGCGCTTGTTTTGAGCCTTTTTTTCATACAAAACCTGCGTGATCAATTCCCCACTCTCAGCCACAATCGAGCGGCCCGGCTCACAAATAATGGTCAAATCCAAGCCTTGAAGCGCGTTTAAAATCCCTTGCGCGTAATCATAAAGCTTAATCGTTTCTTCATTTTCATAGCTCACGCCAATGCCTCCGCCCACATCAAAAAAACGCAAATCTATCCCTAGCGCGATCAAAGATTTAGCGATTTTAGCCACCTTTTGGCTCGCTTCTATAATCGGATCTAAATCTAAGAGCTGTGAGCCGATATGAAAATGCACGCTAACAGGCTCTAAAAACGCGCTTTTTTTAGCCCAAAGAAACATTTCTAAAGCTTCTTTTTCTCCCACGCCAAACTTATTTTCTTTCAAGCCGGTAGAAATATAGGGGTGCGTTTTAGCGTCAATGTTCGGGTTGATTCGAATGGAAATCCTAGCCTTTATCCCTAAAGATTGAGCGATTGTTTCAATCGTTTTTAATTCCATAAAACTTTCTACATTCAAAAATAAAATGTTGAGTTTTAGGGCTTGTTCTATTTCAAACGCGCTCTTACCCACCCCGCTAAACACGATCCTATAAGGCTTGATCCCAGCTTTTAAAGCCCTATATATCTCGCCTATGGAAACGCAATCCGCCCCGCTCTCTAAATGCGCCAATAAAGAGAGGATACTCAAATTAGAATTCGCCTTTAAAGCGTAGCAGATCAAAGATTTACGCCCTTTAAACGCTTCTTTATAATTCAAAAAAGCCTGTTTGATTTTGTCAAAATCATAGAGGTAAAAAGGGGTTTTATAAGTTTGAAACAGCTCTTCATAATTAAACATGGAAAAACCTAACCATAAAATTTGAACGAAGCATTATAGCAAAAAAGCTAAAACGCCACTCGCATGCCCACATTCCCGGTTATATTAATGTCCTGGTATTGCAAGCCCATCTTAAGCCCCACCCCCGCATTCACATACATCAAACGCCACAAATGCATTTCACCTCCTGTAATCACGCTCGCAAAAGTGTTGAAAACTTCCCCCTTGCGATACAATAAAGTGTTCCCGCCCACAAAACGCACCACATTATCGCCTTTAGAGTTGATCAAAAGATCCCTACCCAATCTCGCCGTTACAAAATAATAGGAATTTTGACCAAAATACTTACGACTCTCTAGCCCCATGTTGAGCGTTAAAACCGATTCGTTAGAGGGGTTTGAATGCATGAGAAATTGTTTGTAAGCGGCATCATTCATTTTGCCTTTCATCCCGCTCAAGCCTATAAAATGATAGCTCACGCCCACTTGAGGTTTTAGCACCACGCTTTTTTGTTTGAACATGAAATCATAGCCGTAATTCCCGTTCACGCTCGTTGTCCAGGTGTTGTAGTTGTAGCGTTGGTTCAACACAGAGAGCAAAGGATTAGAAGAATTGATACTAGTTGCATTGCCTCCATAAGTTTCATTCGCGCTCAAAGTGAATTCGTTTCTTTTTAAAAAAGCCCTCGTATACATCCCCACATCCACATTATTACCCAAAGAATGCATGATATTCCCATTAAAGCCGCTATAGCCATAAGCCACATAACCCCCAAGGATCACATTTTTAACTAACCTGTCATAGCCCACATTCAAGCCATAAAGCGTGCCATTGCCTCCAGAAATAAAGCTCGCTCCCCCCACCCCTTGAACCCAAAGGTTATTGGGGTGTTTGCTCAGTTGAGAGTATTTGACAAAGACCTCGCTAGGGTTAGGATCGCTAAAACGCTTGTTTTTAAGCTCTAACAAGCGATTAGAAAAATCAGACTCTCCCTCTCTAGCCCTAAAATCAGAGAGTTTTGTCAAACGGCTGGTTTGTTGGGTGTAACCCGCCAATTCTAAAAGGTTGGTAGCGTTATCCCTAAAATTAGGGTTAGAAATCAAGCTTGCGGTGTTTTGAAGATCTTTTGTTACGCCTAAGATTTCATTCAATGAGTGGTTTTCTAAATAAATCGGTGCAAAAAGCGGGTTTTCTTTAGTTTCCATCATCAATATTGAAAGCCACTTGATAGCGTTATTCCCCCCTATAGCTTCAATTTGATTCAATGCGCTTTGCCCTTGAATGCCCGCAATGTAATCTTGTAAGGTAGGGGGGGTAAAGTCCATGATCTTATTGCCGTAAGACATTTTAATCTGGTCATGAAGAACAGAAAGGCTTAAAATGTTGTTTTGAGAAGCGTTGTTTGAGTTAGGCAACGCTACGCTTAATAATAACCCCTTATCTTGCAATAAAACCCGTTGGCCCAAATAAGTCAATACGCCGTTTTTTTCCTCTATGTGGTTTCCGTTGATATTGATTAAGGTATAGAGCTTCAAATACGATTGCAAGCTGTTAGGGTTGATATTGTAATCAATGTAACGGCTGCTTTTTAATAAAGTGTAAGTCGTATTATCCGCCATGCTGTTATTGACATTTATAAAAGGCGTTTGGGTGGTGTTGAGGTTGATGATCCCCTCTGCTTGAATGAGCGGATTTACAGGCGTTTGAGAATTTTCTAAATTAAAATGGATCGTTCCCAAATTATTCAAAGCCCCCCCTACTTCTAACCCATAAATCCCGGTGCTTAAAGAAGCGTTTGAAGCAATTACTAAATTTTGAAGCACCTCTATTTTTTGCGTGGCGTTGTTGTTAAACGCCCCTTGAATGTTTAAGTTATTCGTTACAAAGCTGGCGTTTTTCTCTAACACCGCTTGGTTGGAAATCGTGAGGTTGTTGGCTTGGAATTGAGCGTTATTGTAAAGATACAGGTTTTTAACATTTGTAGAACCTTTAATTTTTGAAAAATCAACCACCCCGTTAGCGTAAATATTGCCTGAAAAATTGAAATCATTCGCCGTAACCATCAAGCTCTCATCGTTATTATTCAAGGCGATTGGCGCGTTATTTGACGCATTATTAGAAGAAGCACCATTCGCGCTTTGGGTGCTAAGCGCGCAAGGGTTTGTAGCGTTAGCTGTAGTTGGATCGCTTTGTTGCGCGCAACTAGCGTTGATAAACAGATCGCCTTGAGATACAGAAACATTGTTACTACCGGCATTAATCTTAAGACCGTTGCTGGCATCAAGCGTGGTGATGTTAATATTAGAAACTTGATTAGACAATAAATTGAGCGTTCCAAAATGGTTAGTGAAAGCGATATGATTGTTTCCGGCAAAAATGAGCGAATTTCCTGCGTTAAAAGAGAGCGTGCCTCCATTAGCGTTAGAGAAAGTGGAATTTTGCACAAAAACATTGCCTTGTGCGTTGAAATTAAAATCCCCTTTTTGCCACACTTGACTCAAACCATAGGGAGCGAAAAGCCCCTTTTTACCAAGACTAGGGATCAAATCCCCCAAACCTTGTTCATAAATAGACCCTAAGCCTTTAGCCGCTAGGACTTTGTCTAAAACGCTTTTAATCTGCTGGTTTTGCAACAAGCTTTCTAAAGAATTGAGCGTGTCTTGGCCTAAAAATTCGCCAATCATTTGCTTGCCTAAAGCCACTACATCGTTTTGTAAAGCCTCGCTCGGTTTGACAATATCTTGCAACACCACGCTTATGACTTGCCCTATATCGTTAGCGGAAATAAAGCCGGTGATCTGATTGAACAACCCTTTTTTACTCAATAAATCATTGATGGACATGCTCCCTATAAGCTTTTCAGGGTTTTGCAAATCAATGCCCCCTAGTCCGGCTAATCCCCCCACTAGCCCGGTCCAAAAGCCTAATTTTTGCCTGATCAAATCCTTAATCGCCGTGTTCAAACCGCTATCGTTCATGAGATTATCAAAGTTATTCTGCCCCAAAAGCTGGCTTAGGGTTTGATTTTTTTGCTCAGGCGTTAAATACCCCCCAATCACACTACCACTCCCTAGCGTATTTACTATCAAATTCCCTAATCCCCCGGCTTTATTAATGGATTGCACCGCCACTTCGCCCAAAATATTAGCGAGCCCGGCTTGATTGAAAACCTTATTGATGCCCTCTTGGCCTAGCATGCTAAAAATCCCATCGGTTTGCGAGCTTACGATATTAGCCTGGTTGAGAATGAGCGAAGTTTGGCTGTTAAAAGTTACGCTAGCGCTCCCCCCAGTCCCCCATGCGTTCCCACTCCCTAAAGTGCCGGTAAGATAAATTTCTTTAGCGTTAAAAGTCGTGTCAATATAGCCCAAATCAGCCGAGCTGGACTCCAAAAGCTGCCCTAAATAAGTGCCTCTGAATTTTTGGCACACAATATCAGTATAATCGCAAGGTGTTTGATAGCCCAAGCCCCCAAAAACCACCGCACTATTGGTGTCTGTTTGCCCTATTTTAGTCGCTCCTATAATCAAAGCGCCGTTATTGAAATTTTGCACCACCGAATTGTTTGCGTTATCAATAAACTCGTTAATGTTTTTCCAATCGCTAGGCGTGATGAGTTTGGTAAGCTGGTTTAGCGCATCGCCTTTTAAATCGCTCAAACTTGAAAGCGAAAAATCATTCCCTAATATCTTTTTGATTTCAGGGTAGAGTTTGAGCGCCATTTGGCCTAACGCTTTGATATTATTGAAATTATAGCCCTTGTTATAGATATGTAACGCGCTGATAGGGTTGCCTTGCGCGTTATAGGTTTGCGAGATGACAGAATATTCAGAGCTTAGATTGTTATTTTTCGTGGTGTTGTTACTGCCACTGGCTTGATAGGATTGGTTGGGGTTATAATAGCCTTTCACGCTGCTCGTGAGATAAAACACGCCTTGTGCGTCATCGCTATAAGAATACACGCCATTAGCGTTGTTATAGACTTTTTGGTAATTAAAGATTTCAGAGCCAATGTTATAGAGCGTGTTTTTAATGCCTGGGATTTGAGAGAGCGTAACGCTTAGTTGGTTGTCTTTAAAGCTCTCGGTGATTTTTAGGGCGTTATTAAGGGGGTTAGTGAAACTATAAGTTTGGTTTTTAGCGTCATAAATCCCGTCATTGATACGCATGCCAAAGAAGCTGATACGCTCATACCAATTACTATTCATGCCCGCTTGAATGATGTTATACACACGATTTTTATTATCGTTTAGATCGCTTAGTAAATCAATGTTAGCGATATTCAAACTCCCTTGATCGCCAAAAACAAGCTCGCTGTTTTTCAAATTCAGCACGCTACTGTTGTTAGGGTTTAAGAGGTTGCCTCCCAAACTTAAGGGCGCTTTAACATCAAGGGCTTGATGGAAAGTGATGGGGCTTTGAGAAAAAGCGTTATCATAGAAATTAAACGCCGTGTTAGAGGTGATAGCACTAGAGCCTTGAAAATCTAAAGAAGAGTTATTGCTTAAATTAAACTGCCCTCCTAAAGAGACCGCCCCCTTAAACACGATAGAGGAATTACTCAAACTCGTAGTAATATTCGCTGAATTGAAATTAACCGCTCCGTTAAAATTAAGGTGAGAGCCATTACTCGCAATCAAGCTCGCATAATCGTTGATCGTGGCGTTGTTGGAAACATTAATGGCGCTTTGGTTGAGGTTGAGCGAGCTGGTGTCGTTCACATTCAAATCGCCTTGAAGTTCTAAGGTTGAATGGTTGCTCGCATTGATAGAGGCGTTTTGAGAAAGATTGATCGCATTGGCTTGAATACTGCTTGTCCCCACTGAAACGCTTAAATTGGAATTGTCAAACGACACGCTATTAGCTGAAATTTGATACAAACCAGAGCTTAAATTCGTGCTGTTGGTGAAACTGATCGCATTAACGGCATTGAATTTAAAAACAGATTGCGTTGTCCCCACATAGCCTCTAAAAGAGCTGTTAGAAAAATCCAGATTCAAAGCGTTGAAACTAAAATTGGGGTTGCCTTTATTTTGCGCGGTATCGTCTATAAAATAGGAGTTTTGAGCCTGAATGTTCGCGCTGTTAGAGATAAAATTCATAGACGAGCTTTGCGTGCCAGCGGCGCGGTTATACAAAGTCGCGTTCGTTAAAAGAATGCCTTGAAGCCCGTTAAAATTAAGGCTCGCGCCCCCACCGCTAGAAATGCGGTTCCCGCTTTCAATGCTGCCGGTGATGTAAATCTTTTGCGCTTCATAATGCCCTGTGATAAAGCCTATGCATTGCAAATTCCAGCAATGCCCGCTCGCATCATTACTCCCTGCTCCCTTATTGTCCCCAAAGCGAATGATGGTGTTAGATTGCGGCGCATCGCTCGCATTTGTCCATATGCTTTTAGCCCCAAAAACGATCGCGCTGTTTTGCCCGGTGAATGTTTGAGAAAATTCCGCCTTAGTGAATAGAGTTTTCCCGCTCGCATAAAAATCAATGCTGTTGTCATAATAGTAAATGGTGTTGTTTGCATTCCCTAAATTATTGTTATAGCTATTAGGCATGTAGGTCATAAAACCGAGAGCGTTTTGATAATATAAGTGATCCGATTTTTCCATATCCACATAATCAAACACCATGCCAACGCCCAAACGCCGGATAGAAATGCTGTTTTGTGAAAAAATCTCTTGGAAATTGTAGGTTTGGTTATTGAAAGAATACACCACATCATAGACGCCATTACCCGCGCTAGAGACGAGTTTTTCACTGCTAGCCCCATGCCCTTGGTAGTTGATGAGCTGCCATAGATTTTTAGCAAAAGCGTTGTTGTATTCAATTTCTTTAGAAGAGCTTACAAGGGTGATAGGGTTGCCATTTGTGATAGCTTCACCAATATTAATCACCGAATGAGCGTTAAAAGTAATTTTCCCATCGCCAAAAGACAAAGGAGCGTTCAGGTTTTTTAAAGTGATGTTGTTTAAAGTAACCTGCCCTTTCACGCTCGTATTCGTAGGGCTATTAAAAACCACATTATCAAAGGTTGCATTCCCTGAAATATTAACAGAGCCGGTATTATTAAAATTAGCGGTATTTTGAGAGCCATCACTAGAGTTCCCAAAAACAGCGTTCCCGGCGATTTGCAAATTTGAATTAGCGTTAGTGAAATCCCCCACAAACGAAGTGGTTGCGTTAGAATTATTGAAATTAAAAGAAGCACTGTTGTTAAAGTTAGCGTTATTGAACGAAGCGTTTTTTGCGCTAATCTCAAACGAACCGCTATTGAACTGGTTGTTATTTGAAAAATTCAAGCTATCGCCACTGAATTGGTAACTCCCTCCATTAAAGTTGGTGTTTTCAAAAGTCGCTTGCCCTGCATTGAAAATGAATTTCCCGTCTTTGGCTTGGTTAGTGAAAGTTGCGCCATACACGGAAAGTTTGCCGTTAGAATTTAAACCCTTCAAATTCTGCGAATTGTCCATGCTTTGCGTGGAAAAAGTCATAGAGCTTGAATAAATCCCGGCGTTATGTTGCGTGATAGTAGCGTTAGCGATATTGATGCTATCTACCCCATTAAAGACCAGATTGGCTGCCCCACCGGTGCCTATACGATTACCAGAACGCAGATTCGCTGTGATATATACATGATAGGCGCTATAAGTGCCATTAGTCGTGCCTGTGCATTGGTAATAGGGCCAAGGCCCGCAATGCCCATTAAGAGCGCTCCCTGAAGTATCCCCAAAAGACACCGTGCCGCTAGAAGAAACGCTATTTCCAGTCCATGTTGAGTTATACCCAATCACCAAATTACTACCACTAGCGCTAAAAGTTTGTTTAAACGAGTTAGTGTAGCTCCCCCATATTTGAACGCTCGGCAAGTAATAAGTCCCGCTCTCTGTAAAATTTTGGGATTTAGGGATGTAATATTTATGGTCATACCAAGGCATGTTAGAATTAATATAATTTGAAGCGGATAAGTCAAATTTGGAGCCGTTAATGACAGGGGGTGGCGTGTAAGTCCCGCTCTCTAAAGCTTGGATAATAATGGAATTAGGGCCAAAAGTTTCTTGCAGTTTGTAGATAGTATCCCCTATTTTGTAGCCCACTTGATAGACTTGCGTAGAGTTTGTAGAGGATTTAGGGGGCGAAGAGTCAGTATTTTTAGATGTTGCAGCACTTTCACTCAAAAGCTGTCCGGTAACCCCATTGTAAGTGATCATATCCCACAAACCTTGAACGAAACTTTGCGGTTTTGAAGAGCTTTCGTTCGTTTTTAAGGCGTTTGTCAAACCATTGATTGCATGGTTTAAAAGACCGCTATAAGTGATCCCACCGCTAGAATTTAAAATCGTTACACTCTTCTCACTGCCTAAACTTGTGAGGTTGAAAGTCGTCCCTTGAGTGAGAGTGATTGTAGAACTCCCAAAATCAAGGGTTGATCCATTGTTCAAATCATTTTTACCGCTTAAAGTAACGCTACCACTAATGGTCATGTTGTTTGTATTAATAGAAGTATTGAATGTCGTGTTGTTAAAACTCGCACCCTCATTAATGGTGATTTTACCGGTATTGTTAAAATTAGCGTTATCAAAGGAAGCGTTTTGGATCGTTAGTTGGTGGTTTGAATTGTTAAAGGCTTGCTGAAAGTTCACAAAGCCCTTAAGAGTGGTAGTGCTGCCGCTAAAAGAGCTGTTTTGAATTTGGGGGTGCTGAGCGTTATTCGTTGGATTAGTTTGGTTATTAAAAGTAAAAGTCCCCCCATTAAAGGAGCTGTTTTGGAAAGTGGCTTGATTGTTAAAAATATAAGTAGCGTTGTTGAAATTCGCGCCATTAAAAGAGCTTGTGCCTTTAAAATTAAAACTACCGCTATTAAAGGCGGTGTTATTAGTAGCGCTAAATCCTTTATTAAAAGTGAATGCCCCCCCATTCCATTTCGCCCCGCTAAAAGTAGCGTTCTCTTCAAAAGTGAAACTGCCGCTTGCATTGCTAAAGGTCGTGTTAGTAGCGTTAGTCGTCCCTTTAAAAGAATAGCTAGGCCCAGAAGTGGAGCAATTAGCCCCACTGCCAACTTTAGCTAAAGAACTGCAAGTATCCCCACTTAAAGAAACCGAATTAATGGTAATGGTGCTGTTGGCATTGCCTATATTCACTTGCGAAGTTTTATACGCGCTGATATTGGAATTGATAGTAACCTTATTGGCGTTCAAGTTTAAAGTGGCTATTCCCGTGTGCGTGCCAGCTCCCGATCCCACACGATTGCCCACTTCTACGCTGTTATTCACATTGATAGTCCCAGCGCTAAAAGTAACATTAGTATGCCCATTAGGATACCAAGAAGTGAAGCTATTCCCACTACTCGCACCTAGATTAAAGGTAGCGTTACTGCCTAATTCAATATTTAAATTCCCCCCATTATATTCCCCTCCGGTGTAGTTATACAGACCGCTTAAAAAATAAGTGCCGTTATCATTTTTTAAATTGGCTGTGATGTCTTGGTTGTTTTGAGTGTGGTAGTAATTAGCCGCATTACCCCCTGCCCAAGTTTTTGTGATGAGTTGGTTTCCTGTGTATTGTTGTGTTTTTTCCTCCCATTTGTCGCAACTCCATAGAGCATACCATGGATGATGCACGCATACCCTTTGGCTTTTTTCCCCCCAACTAAGCCCCAAAATATCCGTTCCATCTGCATACACCCCACTAGCAAACCCACCGATGAGTAAAGGCATAAGCCATAAAGGACGCTTTAAGATTGTTTTTTGCTTGCGTGTTATCTTTTTTGGTTTCTTTTTAAACTTTTTCATTAAATGCTACTTTCTTTTTCTCTAAATAGTAACTAAAAACTCTCTCCTTTAATCAAACCGCATTTTTTCCAAGCAAACGCCAAAAAAACAAAGCGCACACCAGCACAAACAATTCCTTAAACAGCCATTCGCTTTGAGCGTGCGAGCGGGCAAATTCAGCGCTTTGAAGCGCGGCTTCACCCACTTTTTGAGCGTTTAAAATATAAGGCGTGTAATAAAAAACAAAGAGCAAACACAACGCTCCTATCGCCACGCCAAGGATCAAATACACTAACGATCTTTTATAATAAATAAACGAAATGATTTCATAAAGTAACACCACAAAACCGATCGCGCCTAAAAGATAATTGAAACGCACAAAGATTTGCGCCATGAGTTTCCCGCTTTCAAAGGGAGTTAGATTCAATTCAGGTAAAATGCTTGAAGCTTTGAAAACAATGGGTGCGACTATCGCTCCTAGAATGATCAAAGAGCCGCCCAAAATACCTAAAAGAAGCAAATACACCCCTAAACCAAATTTTTTCATCTTCCACCTTTTTTAAGATTTTTGCAACAAATGGTTGCAATCCTTAAACTGCCACACTTGAACTAAAGGCATAAAAAATTCTAAAAGGGCTTGAATGTCAGTGATCCTATCTTTTAAACCGATAAACACTTCAATCTTCACGCCTTTTTCTAATAAAAATCTAATTATACGATCACTATACTTGTAATCCAATAAAAATTCTAATTCTTCTAAAGAACCCATTTTTTTAAAACGCTCCAATTGGGCGTTCAAGCCCACGGCTTGATAAAAGTTGTCCATGTAATTTTGCGGATCTTTTTGAAATGAAGAAAGTTGTAAGCGTTTGAACGCCAAACTCTTATGCGCTAGCATGCAAGGCGAAAACAATAACAAAGAATTGATGCGCCGCTGTTGTAAGATTTCATTATAGGCGTATTCTATCGCTTTAATCGCTCCCATAGAAAAGCCTGACACATCATAAGCCCCTTTTAAAAGCCACTCTTCAAACAAAACGCTTTCATTAACAAACCCAAAACCACTAAAAAAACGCATTTTCACCCGTTCAATAAATCATACAAATGAGAATGTTCTAAATATTCTTGCTCTAATAACAGAGTGCTCAACCGCTTACAAGCTGCAATTTGAGGCTTTAAAAACTCCAATTGCTCTTCATAAAGAACGCTTAAAGACTCTTTTGTGGGGGTTAAAAGAAGCTCACTAGCCATAAATTCATTCAAAAATTTCGCTTTTTGCAAGTCTTGTTTAGACAAACTATAACGCTCCTTATAGAGCAACTCTAAAACAATCGTCCCGCTCAAATACACTTTAATGCAATTTTTAATCTCGCTCTCGCTATGGATTTTATTTTCATTAAAAGCGATAAATTCCCCTAATAATGGCACTTTATCAAATTCAATTTCTAACCAATACGCGCTTAAGGCTTTCGCGCTTTGATAGAGAGCGACTAATTCTTTTTGGTTTTCGTCTAAGGTTTGGGGCTTTTTCTTGCCGTAAGCGATCTTGTCTTTCACTTCTAAAATGTCGCTCTCAGTGATTTCGTTTCGTTGGTGTTTTAGGGCGTTTAGAGCGCTTTCGTTGACTAAAGTCGCTAACATCGCCCCGCTAAAACCCACGCAAATTTTAGCAATCTTAAGATAGTCTAGTGCATGCTTTTTATTTTCTAAAAGCTTTTCTAAAATGCTCTGCCTTTCTAGTAAATCCGGTAAAGAAATGAAAATACGCCGATCAAATCGTTTGCTCCTTAATAGCGCTTCATCCATCACCTCCATTTGGTTAGTCGCTCCTATCACCACCACCTCATCGTTTTGCAAAAACCCATCCATTTCGGTTAAAAGCTGATTGAGCGTGGCCTCTCTTTCATCGCTCCTATGCCCTCCCCTAGCCTTACCCAAAGCGTCAATTTCATCAATAAAAATAATAGAGGGGGCATGCCTTTTAGCATGCATGAAAAGTTCATGCACTTTTTTAGCCCCAGCCCCTACATAAATTTGAGAAAACGCGCTCCCGCTTTCATAAAAAAACGGCACTCTGGCTTCACTCGCTAAAGCTTTAGCGATCATGGTTTTCCCCACTCCAGGAGGCCCGATTAAAAGCACGCCTTTAGGGAGAAAAATCCCTAAATCCTGGTATTTTTTAGGGTTTTTTAAATAATCTATCACTTCTAGTAATTCTTCTTTGACTTCATCCACCCCTGCAATGTCTTCAAAACGCACCCCTAGTGCATCGTATCGTTGGAATGCATTTTCTAATTCGTTTTTAGTCGCGCTCTCTAAACTCATTTTAGTATCCAATCGTTTAGGCAAGCGCCAAAAGATCCCAAAAAGCATGCTAGAAATGAAAAAAAGCAACGCTAAATTCATTTTAGAACCCTTGCTTAAATTTTCTCGTCTTTCTATGGGCATGCTTTCTGGGATTTTATAGGCTCTTAAAAAGGCTTCTTTGTTGGTTTTATAAAGACCCTTGTTAGCATAAAAATAATTTTCATCTTCTGTTAGAGTTTGCTTCGGGTGAGATTGGATCACATAAAAAAAGTCCTTACTGGATATGAGCCTAGAAACATCGCTCAAGACTAAAAAAAGAAGCAAGCAAAAAGTAAGGATCAAAAACCCTAACGCCAAAACAAGCGAGCGGTTTTTGATGCGTTTAAAGGGAGCGATGAGGTTTTCTAAATTTTTAGAAAACGGCATAATTTTCCCTCTCCTTAATTTCATACTCTTTGATTTCTAAAAAACTAGCCCTTAAAGGCTTATCGCTTTTGATTTTAATGGGGTTGAAGAATTGATCTAAGGCTTTAAATTCGCCGTCTTTTTGCGTTTCCACTAAAGCTTTTAGGGGCGTATTAAGCTTGAGTTGCAATTGCCTGAACGCCTTATTTTTATGCAAAATCAAATCTTTAATCGCATTCAAACGCTTTTTAGAATCTTCCAAACTCACGCTATCAGTCATCAAGCTAGAGGGGGTGTCTTTTCGTTTGCTGTAAATAAAAGGGTGGATGTGCGTTAAGGGCAAGCTTTCTAAATTTTTAAACGCTTCTTCAAAAACGCTTCCGCTCTCGCCCGGATGCCCCACAATAAAATCCGTGCCAATAGCAAAATTCTTAGAAGCGATTGTTTCTAATAATTCCCTATCGCTTTTAGTGCGGTTTCTTCTATTCATCCTCTCTAGCATGAGATCATGGCTGTGCTGTAAAGCGATATGCAAATGTTTTTCTAAAAAATCCTCTTTTAAAAGCTCTAAAAATTCATCGTTGATTTGATTAGGTTCTAAGCTCCCAATCCTTATGCGCTTTAACCCAGCAATCTGGCTTAATTTTTTAATCAATCTTGCGATATTACTCCCTTTATCTTTCCCATAGCTCCCCACATTGGTGCCGGTTAAAACCACTTCTTGAACCCCTTTAGAGCATAAAAGGCCCACTTGCTCTAAAATTTTCCTCTCTTCAAAACTCCTAGCTCTCCCTCTCACGCTTGGGATAATGCAATAATTGCAATCAAAATCACAGCCCTCTTGGATCTTGATAAACGCCCTAGTTTTTCCCACAAACTCGCTCACCATCGTGGTGTCTAAGTGCTTGTTTTCTAAATTGTCGTCTATAAAAAAACGCTTTTTTTCTTGCAAAAGCGCGTTAATCTTTTCTTTATTGTCATGCCCAAAAACGCCCTTTAAAAACCCTTTTTCAAAAAGCTCCTTGCCTTGGGTTTTCACCCCACAGCCAGTAAATAGCACTTCCTTATTTAATCGCGCCATTTTTTTAGCGTAACTCCTTACTGTGCTATCGGCCCCATTGGTTACGGTGCAAGAATTGATGATAATAATATCGGCTTCTTGTTCTTCTAAAGTCGCCCTAAAATCCTTCAAATTCTCGCCCATCACTTGCGTGTCAAAAAGATTCGTCCTGCACCCAAAAGTTTTGAAATAGACTTTTTTCATTTTTGTTCCCTTTTATTCCCAAAACCATCGCCTAGAAAATCAGCATCCACTTTAAGCAGCTTGCTGGTCGTATAAGCGATATGGATATTTTCTTCTTTCAAAAAAGCTTCAACAATTTCAGCCACAATCTTGCTCCTTAAAGACAGGGTCGCATACGAATTGGTTTGATACCACACCGAGATCTTTATCCCGTTACTTTCAGGCATCAAAAAGCATCGAGGCTTCACGCTCAAACTCCTTAAAGAATACCGGTCGCGCATTTTATTGAGCTGTTTATAGGTAATATCCGTGTATTCTTTAGACAATTCCGTAGCGATATTGAGCGCAATTTTAGAAGCTTTTTTAAAATCAGAATCAAATGTAACGCAAAAATCCACGCCATCCCAAACCGTTTTCATCCCAAAATGGCTGTAATTAGCAAACATGGTGGTGAAAATATAATTATTAGGCACAAAAATAATCCGGCCCGCTCTCCTGTTGTTCGTATAAGTGGTAAAGGTTACATCTTCTAAAATCGTAATGTGCAACATAGAAATATCCAACACATCGCCAATAAAAATATCCGTCCCCTTAGCGATACGCACCCTATCGCCCACATGCACGCTCCCCCCAATCAAAATAATAAACCACCCAAGCAAGCTCATGAACAAATCTTTCATCGCAATCGCTAAGCCCGCGCTCGCAAAGCCTAAAACCGTGACCAAGTAAGTAACATTTTCTAAATACGAAAAAAGAAAGATTAAAACGATCACGCTCACATTCACGAAGTTAATGGCTTTATTCACGGTATAGACGCGCTCATTATTTTCAATGTATTTACTAGAAATGATTTTTAAAATCCAAGCAAACACCACGCTCAAAAGGGCTGCTAAAAACACATAAACCAATTTAAAAAGCTGGTTTTTAACTTGAGATTTAACAATGCTTATAGCCTCATCGCTGTCTTTTTGGAAAATCCCAATCGTGGTTTTTAGAATGTTTTGAGCCCCTTGCAATTCCAGGCGTTTGGCTTGAGTTTGATAAATCTCATCGCTTAATTTCGCGCTTTTATCCAAAGCGTGCCACTGATTTAAAAGCTGGTGTTTTTGATCTAAAAGCCTTAAAACTTCTTCTAAAGAAGTCTGGTTGTTTTTAAGACTTTCATGCTTTAAATGCATGCTTTTAATGAAAGAAATGCCATCAATGATCGCAATAGGGTTAGCGATATTAGGGATATTGGGGATATTAGGGCGCTCTATCAAATCCTTAAAAGGATTGACCCCATAGCTTTCAAACATTTTTTGCTGGGATTCTAAAGCCTTTAAGGTGTGCTCTAAGGTGCTAATCTTTAATAAATCCTTGCTTTTTTTGTTTTTTAAACGCCTTAATTCCTGCCTCACGCTCTCTTTTTCGGTATAAATTTGATTGTAGATCTTATAGTTTTCAAATTTTTTCAACCACACATTATCGTCTTTGGCGAGTTTTTTATCCACCAAAGCCATTTGTTTTTGTATGGACAATAGCTCTTGGCTTTTATCTTCTGCTTGTAAAAACAAAAAACAAAAGAATAATAATACCCTTAATGCCATTTTTCTAACACCTTTATGATCGTTTCTTTAGGGATATGAGAGGCAATTTCAAACGCTCCAACGCCTTTAGGCAGAATGAATTTGATTGTCTTATTCTCGCTTTTTTTGTCTAAAAACAAGCGTTCGTAAAATTTTTGAATATCTGTGATTTGGTAATTAAATATCAAATCAAATTTTTTCAATAAATCTTCTATGCGTTCGTATTCTTTTAAAGTGAGCATGCCTAAAGAAAGGGCTAAATCATTAGCCATGCGTATGCCAATAGCGATCGCTTCGCCATGCAAAAACCGCTCATAATCAGTCTCTTTTTCTATCGCATGCCCAAAGGTATGCCCGTAATTGAGCCCAGCCCTGATATTTTGCTCCTTTTCATCTCGCGTAACGACTTGAGCTTTGATGCTAACGCTTTGAAAAACCACTTCTTCTAAACAATCTTTTAAATCCTTTGTTTCTAATATTTCTACCAGGTTTTTATCAAAACACACCGCCATTTTAATGATTTCAGCAACCCCTGCTTGAAATTCCCTTTTCTCAAGGGTTTTTAAAAAAGCCAGATCAACATAAACCGCTTTAGGCTGATAAAACGATCCGATTAAGTTCTTACCATAAGGCGTATTGATCCCTGTTTTCCCCCCCACGCTCGCATCCACTTGAGCGAGTAAAGTCGTAGGGATATTAATAAAATCAATCCCCCTAAAATAAATACTGCTCGCAAACCCCACCATATCGCTTATCACTCCCCCACCAAGGGCTATCATTAAAGAATGGCGGTTTAATTGCATTTCAAAGGCGTTGTTTAAAATGCGCTCTAATGAATTAAAATTCTTGTATTTTTCTCCGGACTCTATCACGCACACTCTCACTTCTAAAGCTTTCAAGCGCTTTAATAAATACGATAAATGCAACCCGGCCACGATGCTATCGCTAACGATGAGGGCTTTTTGTTTCAATTCAATTTCAGGCAGTTCCCCCAAAAACACTTTATAGCTTTTTTCTTTTAAAGGGATTAAAATTTCTTGCATTCTTTCACTCCGCTATGGGGATAAAAATTTGAGGGTTATCATCGTTTAAAAACGCTAATTTTTCCACTTTAGTGGATAAAAACCACCAAAAGCGCGTGTGCGTGATACACTCTTCAAAAGGCATGAAATGCAAAATGGGGTTTCTTAAAGAATTGAGATACATGATAGGATTTCTAATATCGGTTTGAAAAATCTCAATCTTGCGGTTGAGCGTGTTGGCTAAATTTTCATAATGATTGACAATCTCGTTTTTATAGCGCTTGTTAGGGTCAAAATCATAGAGCAACAAGCCCAAATCCATTTGCATAGACACGTCAAAAATCACTGAAGACATGTCTTCATTAATGCTTAAACTTTCATTCAAAACCACAATGCTTTGAGTGGTTTTAGACAAGCCAGAAGTGTTGGTTTTATAAACCGGGGTGGCTGTTTTGTGCAAGGCTCTTCGGTGTTTTTTCAAGAAAAAAAGCTCTCTGCCTACCACAATCAAACCCATTTTTTTTTGGTGGTCTTCATGGAGTTTTTGGATAAAACTTTTCCCATAAAAATCAAAATTCACTTCAATGCTTTCGGTTTCTAGCGATAAAAATTTATGGTAAAACTTAGGGCTAGTGGGGTGTAAAACCTGAATGTAGAGCTTGTAGCTCTTTAAATGTTTGTGCAAAAACAAGGCTTGATACACATCGCGCATCATCGCTTTTCGGCTTTGTAAGCGCATATCAATGTATAAATAAATGCTCTTGCCAAAGGGGGCTGGAAACTGCCCCACATTGCTTTTGACTTGATGATACACCGCGTTTAAGATTTCCGGATTGCCCGCCACTAAAAGAATGTCTCGTGGTTGGATAACCAAAGATTTAGTGGAGAGCAACAAAACATCGTTGCGATAAAGCCCTACAATCCTGTATTCTTTTTGCCTGATAGAGCCAATATGCCTGTAAGCAAAAATACTCCCAAAAGGCACATCAATCTCCATGATCTCGCCCTTGCCTAACCCAAACTCTCTAGGGGTGCTAGGGATATTAGGCAAACGAGAAATGAATTTATTGGCTAAAACTTCAAATTCATCAATCAAAATAAGCTTTTCATCTTTATTTTCTCCATTATTTTCTAAAGTTTTTTCACCATCTCTTTTCACGCTCAAAACCACGCGCATGCGTTTGAAATGGGTTTGAATGATTTTATGAATGATGCGCTGTTCTTTAAAATCTTGTATGATTAAAAACGCATCGCTCACCTCATCGTTTAACACTTGCAAAAGCCTGAAACTAGAAGTCGCATCAAAACAATGAAAAGCGAAAGTGCTCGGGTAATTTTTAGGGATAAGGCTCTCCTCTTTGACAACCACTATATAAAAATTATGATTAGAATAATGCCTTAGCACCAAGTCTAAAAAATTTTTTGCTACAATGCCATCTAAAATAAGGGCGATTTTTTTCAATTCCAAACTTCCTAAAAAATGATTACGCCATTATATCCAAGATTAAGGCTTAAACGATGGATTTTCAACTCCAAGCTACTGATGATAACGCGCGAGCTGGTCTTTTAAATTTGGCCCATTCTCAAGTAGAGACACCCGTTTTTATGCCTGTAGGCACGCAAGGCTGCATCAAATCTTTAGACGCTATGGATATGCAAGAAATTTTAGGCGCTAAACTCATTTTAGCCAACACCTATCACATGTATTTAAGACCGGGTGAGAAAGTGGTTGAACAATTAGGGGGTTTGCATCGTTTCGCTCAATTTCATGGGAGTTTTTTAACCGATAGTGGAGGGTTTCAAGCCTTTAGTTTGAGCGATAATGTCAAATTGCAAGAAGACGGGATCGTTTTTAAATCCCATATTGATGGGAGCAAGCATCTATTCACGCCCACTAAAGTTTTAGACATTCAATATTCTTTGAATAGCGATATTATGATGGTTTTAGACGATTTAGTAGGCTTGCCCGCTCCACTAAAGCGCCTTGAAGCATCCATTAAAAGAAGCGCTAAATGGGCGAATCTTAGCCTAGAATACCACAAAGAAAAAAACCGCCCCAACAACAACCTTTTTGCCATTATCCAGGGCGGCACGCATTTGAAAATGCGTAGTCTTAGCGTGGGATTAACGCATGGGGGTTTTGATGGCTACGCTATAGGCGGTTTAGCGGTGGGGGAAAGCGTAGATGAAATGCTAGAAACGATCGCGCACACCGCCCCCTTACTCCCCAAAGACAAGCCTCGCTACTTAATGGGCGTAGGCACGCCTGAAAATATCCTAGACGCTATCAGTTTAGGGGTGGACATGTTTGATTGCGTGATGCCCACCAGAAACGCCAGAAACGCCACCCTTTTCACGCATTCTGGAAAAATTTCTATCAAAAACGCGCCCTATAAATTGGATGATACCCCTATTGAAGAAAATTGTGCTTGTTATGCTTGCAAACGCTATTCTAAAGCCTATTTGCACCATCTCTTTAGGGCTAAAGAACTCACTTACGCTCGTTTAGCCAGCTTGCACAATTTGCATTTTTATTTAAAGCTGGTGAAGAACGCCAGAAACGCTATTTTAGAAAAGCAGTTTTTGAGTTTTAAAAAAGAATTTTTAGAGAAATACCACTCTTGTTCGCATTGAGTGGTAAAATGTAAAAATACTAAAAAGCATTTTTTACAATCAATGACAAAGAGCTTGCGTGAGCAAGCGATAACTTTTTAAAAAAGCGGTCTTGGGGGTTAGGGGGTTTCTTAAGGGGGTTAAGGGGGTATTATCGCAAAATACCCACTATCCCCTTAAGGAAGTGAGTTTTTGCTATAAAAATTAAATTTAAAAACCCTATTTTTTGAAAAAATGTAAGGTAAGTTTTTGAGTATCCATTCAAGGATAACAAAACCCTATCTTTGATAAATCTCAGGGTGGGTGCTTTTAAAACGCCTGTGGAACCAAAAATAACTTTCCGGGTGGTTTCTAATCACCTCTTCGCACAAACTCGCTTGGGCTTGCGTGCATTCTAAAATATCGTTTTCAGCGTTATCGGTGATTTGAGAGCGGATACTTTTATAATAAGTCGCTGTATAATGCGAATAATCGTCATTAAAATCAATGAATACCGGCTGGATGTCTATATTGTAGCGGCGCGATAAAATAGAAGCGATCGTGGTGTGCGTAGCGTCTTTATTAAAGAATTTCACCACCACCCCATCTTTAGGCGCAACATTTTGATCCACTAAAATCCCCACAAGGCCATTGCCTTGATTATACATTTTAATGAGTTCTTTCATCGCTCCCACTTTATTGACAAAACGCACCCCAAACGCCTCTCGCCTGCTCATGATCATGTGATTGATAGGGGCAAATTTAGTCAAACGCCCCAAACACCCCCTACCATAATCCTCATAATATTGCGCCAAAGTCGTGCCTACCGCTTCCCAATAGCCAAAATGCATGCATAAAGTGATCGCTTGGCCTTCCTTGTTTAAGGACTTCCACACATTCTCTTCATTGATGAGCGTGAAACGAGCGTCGTATTCATCTTTAGGGATAAAGATCACTCTAATGGTTTCTAAAATGATGAAAGCAAAATTTTCATAACCCTTTTTAATGATCCTTTTTTTCTCTTCTTCGCTTTTAGAATCCCCAAACACAAAATCCAAATTGGCTTTAGCGTCAAAATAACGGTGCCTATCAAAGGTTCTCATCAGCCACGCCACAGCTTTAATGCACCTTAAAAACCACGAATGGGGCATTTTAGCCAACATAAACCCCAGAATATTCACTAAAGATTCCACAATAAAAATACTCAAAATACGCAGTTCTGTTTTAAAACCCTTGTCGTCTTTGTTTAATATTTTTTCGTGTATGAGTCGTTCTTTGTAAGTCATTCTTTTTCCTTTAAAAGGTTTAAAACGCATTCTTTAATTTTTTTAGGATCTATGTTTTGGATAGAAAAATCCTTTTTATGATAGCTAGCGTTTGAATTACCGGTGAGCGAAACATTGATCGGGCTTTCTAATTTAAAACGCTCCATGGGCGTGTTGCCATAAAGGGTGATGCTGGGTTTTTGCAACGCCCATGCTAAATGCGTGATACCCGTATCGCCCCCAATGATCAAATCCATTTTAAAGAGCAACGCCTTAATCTCGTTTAAAGTGAGTTTAGGGAGCAATAACACATCGCGCTGGTTTTTTAAAGCGCCATAAAGCGCATTAGCCTTATCTTCATCAGCATGCCATAGCAAGCAAATTTGAAAATTTTCTAACGCTAACGCCAGCTCTTTAAAACGCTCTATGGGGTAAGTTTTATTGATTTTAGAAGTTTCTAAAACAAAAAGGATTTTTGGCTTATTTTTATTCAAATTTAACGCATCAATTTTTGGAGAATCTTGGTAAGAAAACACTTTAGATCTAGAGCTTAAGCCCTCTGAAATTTCTTTTTTGGGCAAGTTTAGGGCATGAGAAAGGAGTGTGAAATTGCGCTTTAAAATAGGCTCATTATAAGCGATAGAAACTTTTTGCAAGTAAAAAAACGCGCTCAAACCCTCCCTAGCCGAAGCGTAATCAAAGCCGACTTTTTTAGGGGCTTTTAACATTTGAGTGATGAGAGCGGATTTGATTAGGCCTTGCATGTCAATGACTATATCGTATTCATAAGCCCTTAAAGATTTAAAAAGTTTGAAAATCTTCAAAGGGTTAAAGGTCGTAAGCGTGCTTTTTAAAGCGATGGGGTGTAATTTATCAATATAAGGGGAATGCTCTAAAATCGCACTGAATCTTTCATCCACAAACCATTCTATTTGAGCGTTAGTAAAACGCTCTTTAATCAGCGCTAAAAACACCGCGCTCACGATAATATCCCCAAGCGCTGAAAGCCTGACAATCGCTATCTTCAAGCAAACTCTATCATCAAAGGAATGGGCTTAACGAGTTTAGGGAGCATCTCTTTAGCCAAGTAAAGCGTGTCATTAGAATGGATCACAAGCTTGTTTTTTTCTAGCGTGTATTTTAGATGGTGGTTGTCTGTCAGGCACAGATTTTCGGCTAAAGAAAGGATGAAACTCAGCCATTGTAAGGTTAAAAGGCTTGGCATCATCGCGCTCATGTGGGCGATAGCGTTATCTTTAGGGATTTTTTTATGGCTGAATTGCGCCAATAAGCAAATGATCGCTCTATCCTGGTGGCTAAAGCCATAACTCAAAGCGTTTAAAATAAAATACGCGCTGTGCTTGTGGGCTAAATAGACGCTTAAAATCTTACCCATGCTCGCTAATTCCCCCGCAATCTTTAAATGGAAAAGGTATTTTTCATCTATTTTATGCAAAGGCGATAAGGCTTCAAACAATTTCACGCATTCTTTTTTGACCTTTTGGCTGTGCTTTTCATGGGGTAAAAAGCGATCTTTTAAAGAGATTAGAGAGGGGTTGATATTGGGGGGGAATTTGTGGTAATGGTGGCGCAATAAATCGCTTAAAAACACGCCTTCTCTCACCCCTACGCCGCTGGTGATCATCAAAGAAGTTTTTAAATGCTCCAAAACGACTAGTAAAATCAACGCCCCGCTCCTGATACTATCCAAACGCTCTTCATTCACCCCTAAAAGCCGTAATTGATCTTCTTTGAGCGTAACAATCTTTTCAATGAACGCTAAATTTTTATGCACATCTATTTCATAACCATGCAAAGAATCAATAGGGTAATCAAAGCGTTTCATCAATACCTTACTCAACGCCCTGATCGTCCCTCCCACCCCAAAGGCGTTTTTATGCTTAAAGGGCAGTTTAGAAACCTCTTTTTGGATAAAGGCTTTAGCGGTTTTGACATCTAAGTCTTTGTCTAAAAACATTTCTTTAATGCGAATCGTGCCAACATCAAGCGAGATGAGATCCTTAATCTTGCCCTTTTCAATCAACGCGCACTCCGTGCTACCCCCTCCAATATCTATCGTGATCCCTGAATTTTTATGCAACAAATTCGCGCACGCAATCCCGCCATAGAGCGCTTCTTTTTGCCCGTCAATGATTTTGATTTGCAAACCGCAAGCCTTTTTCACCCTCGCTACAAACTCCAGCCGATTAGGGGCATCGCGCACCGCTGAGGTCGCTACGCATAAGATTTTTTTGCTTTTGTATTTAAGGGCGATTTCCTTAAATTCGCTCAAGGCTTTAATGGCTCTTTGCATGGGAATTTCTTGTAAAACCCCATTAAACGCATAACAGCCCTCTGAAATCCTAACCCTAGATTTGGTCTCAAAAAGCAAGTAAAACCCAAACTGGCTCGTCTTTTTAAAGATAGCCAAACGCACCGAATTAGATCCTATATCAATCACGGTTGTGATTTTAGCCATTGCTAGCCTTTAATCTTGCTCTTTTAAGCTTTCGTATTTGTATTTCAATTCCTCTTTGCTCTCTGCATTGTTAGGATCCGGTAAAATCGCATCTACAGGGCATACGCTCACGCAACGAGGCTCATCATCATCATACCCGTAACACTCTGTGCATCTGTCTGGATCAATATTATAAATGGGATCGCCCTCTTCAATCGCCTCACTAGGGCATTCTTCTCTGCAAGCATCGCACGCAATGCATTCATCATTCACCAATAATGACATGACTAACTCCTTTTAAAAGTTTGAATACGATTTTTACTCTAAATTAGCTTAAAATTCAATCTAAAAAAACTATTTTTTTTTGATTTTGAGAATGGGGGACTTTTTCTAGCACGCCTAAAACCCCTAAATCTTTTAAATGGGTGTAGTCTTTTTTGTGGGTTTCTACAAACACGCTTAAGCCCAAACGCCAAGCGAATCCTACCATGCCCTTTAAATCTTCTTTCAAAAGCTCTTCATCTAAAATGACCCCATCAGAGCCTTGAACAAGCGATTCTAAAAGCTGGTAATGGCTGATGAAAAGATCCTGATGGACAATCAAAGAGCTCGCATGGCGGCGCAATAACCCTAAAACTTCTAAATCAAACACGCTTGGTGCGCCTATTTCGTATAATCCTTTGAAATTGACAATGACGCATTCTGTGCGGGTGTTTTCTTCCAAAAGCTTTCCTAAAACCTCATCAGGGGTTACAAAAACACAATCTTTAATTTGAGAAATGACTCTAGGCAAGTAAGGGTTATACGACAGGCTTTTACCTAACATTTCATAAGAAAGCATGCCCTCTTTTAAGGCTAAGCTTTTTTGTAAATTTTCTAAAATCCCTATTTCTTGCATTCTTGAATGATCTTATTGTGCTCTTTTAATTCGGGTTCGGCTTGGATAGACTCTTTAGCGATGCTAGAAAAGATTTTTTTAGCCTCCAAACAATTCCCCAATTTGTAATAACCCCATGCTAAAGAATCCAAATAAAGCACTGATCCAGAATCCAACGCTAAGGCTTTCCTCACAAAATCCATGCCCCTTTTAATATCCATGTCATAATCTATTAAGGAATACCCTAAAAAATTATAAAAGAAAGCGTCTTGTGCGTCTTCTTTATCTTTAGTTTTAGCAAGCCAAGCTTGGCGCTCTTTGGTGGCTTGCTCTAATTTTTGAATGATAGGCAGCATCTCTTCTTTGGTGAGTTTTTTATTTTTCGCGCTCAAGCTTTCATAATGATAAATCGCCTCTAATCCTAAGAATTTAGGGTCTTTTTTTTCTTGATAGATCAAAGAAGCTTGTTTGGAAGCTTGAGCGAATTTTTTTTGCGCGGTGTATAAATCCAACAACAAACGCCTGTCAAAAGGGAATAATTCTGCGATTTTCTGGGCCTTATCAAACTCTTTTAACAAGATTAATACCCCTATGTAAAATTGGGCGTTTTGAACAATAGGGTTTTTTTCATACAAACGAGCGAAAGTCGTTTTAGCCAAATCAAGCTCGTTAAATTGCGTGAAAGTGTTGAGCGCTTTTTGGCACAATTGCTCTGAGCAACCATACCTGTCTATATGAGATTGCAACAAATCCAAGCCCTCTTTTTTACGATTTTGCAAAAAATAGATTGTAATGAGTTTTTCTAGGCTGTCTTCATCATGCACTTGGTTATAAAACTTATTCAATAGCGGGAAAGCCTTATCCAAACGCTTTTGAGTCAAATACAAAGTCCCTAACACATTGTCTGTGGCTATGGTCTTTTCTTCTTTACGGATTTTGTGCAGCAGTTCAATCGCCTTATCAATCTGCCCCATTTGCGCATAGCCATCCACTAAAATCTTATTGATAGAAACATCATTACGATTATTGGTGATTTTTTGATAGAGCATGGCTAAATGCATAGCGGTTTTAATATCCCCTAAACTCGCCGCTGAAATGGCCGCTTCTTTAGCATACACCACCTTATTGGTTTGCTTATAGAGATTCATATAGCCTTTTTGAGCGCTAGCAAAATCCCCTCTGTGGAAAGCGTCTGAACTCAATAGGATTTGATGATCTTCTGAAAGGGTTTCAGCGTTAAGACAAGAAAATAGGCTAAAAAGCAATAAACTTGCTAAAAATCTTTTCTTTATTTGAATATCCATTATTTTATTTCCTTTTTTGTATCACTGAAGTGAATTTTAGTGCACTTTAGTTTCTTTGGTTTTTTGTGTAATGCCCGGACAGCTTTGACAAAAAGCTTCTTTTTGCTCTTTAGAGAAAGTTTTCACGCCCTCCCAAAAAGGAAAAGTTTGGCATTGTTTAGGGCGCACGCTATAAATCTGGCATTTTTTGGTTTCTAAATCCAAAAACACGCACGCCAAACCCAACTCTTTAGCGTCTTTTTCTAATAAAGAGAACTTATACCCTACCTTTTTAACATATTTTTGACTAAATTCTTCTAATTCTAATTTTAAAAAAGCGCTAATTTTTTGCATTTCTTGGATATTTAAAAAAATATACCCGCTTTCCCCCACGCAACACTTTGCCCCACAACCCTCGCATGCCTTATGATTAAAACTAAAATCAAAATCTTGCATTAAACTACCCCTAATCCTATTGGAGATCAATACTCACGCTAAATTGCACCAACAACCCTTCATCATCTTTAGAGATTTTTAAAGGCAATTGGCTTTGAGCACTCGGTAAATACTTGTTGATTAAGGTGAAAAAAAGATAGGTCTTTTCTAATTCGCTCGCTCTGGCCATGATAAAAAATTGGGTTTTTTGAAAGGGGTTTTGAGAGAGCAAGGGTTTGATTTTATAGGCGTCAAAACATTTTTTTAAAATCTTTTCTAAAATCCGCCTGGACTCTTCATCGTTAAAAATCTTTAATAAGGATTCGCCTGTTTCTTTTTGATTGCGGTAATTGGTTAGAGCTGTTTCAAAATGCCTTTGCGCGTATTCTAAAACGCTTTTTTTACGATTTTCTTCTAAAAGGATTTTTTTCAATTCTAGCATGCTAGGCCATAGAAAATACTCGGTATTCAACCAACCCAATAAGGAAAAAACCCCTAAAAAAACGAGGTTTTTAATGATAAACCCCACATCGCCTGATTGCTCTCTGTCTAGGTGTGAAAAATGCAATGGCTTCATTTAATAGACTCCGGGTTTTTTATCAGTAAGGAATTAGAAAAGTTGGTGGAAACAAAATTAAACCACCCATCGCTTAAGGGGAAAAATTCCGCCCTAGAATAATCAAAAATGGGGTTTAGTTTGTTTTGAAACAAAAAATAAAAGGCTTCTTTAGAAGGGGTTTTACCACTAACCACCACGCTTTGCTGGTCTATTTCAATGCTATTAATAGTAATGAGATCTGGCACAATATTTAAAAGCCCTTGCAAAACATCTCGTATATCATCATTGTAATTCAAACGCTTTTTGGCTTCTTTAATGAGTTTTAAGGTTTCATCAGTCTTAACCTGCAAGCGGCTGATTTCATGGCGATAAAGCCTTTCTTGGATCGTCAAATCAGACGCATTGTTTTGAGTGTTTTTAATAGCGTTATGCATAAACCACACTAACCCCCCTATTACTACAAAAGATAAAAAAATGTAAAAAACCCAAATTTTAGAAAGCTTGCTGATAAGGTGTTTCGCTCTTGGCTCAATGTAGCTAAAACGCATGCTTTTCATTCTCCATGCACGCTAAAACATTCAAGCGCTCCACTAAAGAAAAATCAAGCCTATCCACTTCTATCATCAAAGTTTCTTGCAAATGCATTAAGGCTTTTTGGTGGATTTGACAGCTGTCTAAAACAACCACTTTTTCTACAAAGTCTATATCTCTAGAATGATAGACGCTGCGCAATCCCTCTTGCAAAACGCCTGCAATTAGGGGGATATTCGTCATGCCTTCAATCAAACTATAAGCGTCTTCATTTTTTTCGCTATTATCCTTACTGCTATCTAGGCCTATCGCTTCTTCAAGGCTGTCAATATCTTCTTGGATTTCACTCAAAAACAAATTCACAGCCTCATTATCCATCTCCATAGAATCCTCTTCCTTGCTCTCTATAAACTCTTCAGGTTGTTCTTCTAAAAACACGGATTTGGCTAAAAAAATCTCTTTTTTATCCGCAATCAAAAAATAAAATCTTGAACGCTCCAAAAGCAAATACAACAACGGCTTTTCTTCTAATCTATCGTGCACAAAATCATAAATAAGGCTAAAAGGCGAAAACAAAAAATCCACATCCTGGATTTTAAAACGCTTGAAATCTTTTAAAAAATCCTTAGATTCCACATAAACGCAATACTTTTGATTGACTTCACAAGCCTGATAATCTTGATTTTCTCGTTTGATTTGTTCAAACGCCTGCTTTTCGCATAAAACCTCTTTAGCTTTACTCATCGCGCTAAAATAAGTGTAGGGGTATTTTTGGCTATAAGTTCTGGCGATTTTTAAGGCTTGAATGGGGACTTCACCATTTTTAGTCTCCACTTTAGTTTCAAAAGTTTTAAAAAATTTCTCTTTAATGCGGTGGTTTTTGATCCTTAAAATTTGAGCGGATAAAAGATTGTGATCCACATTAAAAGAAATATACACTTGAGAGCAAAACCTCTCTTTGAACGCTTTTTTTAACCCTTTAAGCACCCAAACCCCTTTGAGATTCTTCAAATCCAACAGAATCCATGCGCGTCTTTAAATATTCTTTAGCCTTTGAAAGCTCCCATTCTTTAGGGATAATCACAGATTCTAGCATGTGATAATGCACTTCGCTAAAAGGCTTAGGGATTTCAAATTGATCCCAAGTGTTCAATCGCCATGCGTTTTTACAAACCACCCGACAAGCGCTAATCCCCACGCCTGATTTTTGAGCCAAAGCGATCACCCCATCCGCTATGCTGTGTCGTGGGCCTTTGGGGCCATCAGGAGTGATAGCGACATCGCAACCTTCTTTCAAACGCTTAAGCCCTTCTATCAAAACCTTAACCCCCCCTTTTTTGCTAGAACCTCTAATGTTTTTAAAACCAAAGCTTTCAAACAAACCCGCCGCAATAGAGCCGTCAAAATGCTGGCTTGCGATCACATAAACAGAAGGTTTTTGAAGCCTTAAATACGCAAACCCGATCATGCCAAGCTCCCCATGCCAACAGCTTACAATAAAGGGTTTTTCTTTTAAATTTTGAGCTAAAAAATAGCGGTTTTTACAAGTTTTATGCAACAACCAAAGGACTCCAAACGCCAAGCGTGGGACAACCTTTAAAACGATATTTTTCCTGAAAAATTTTAAGCTCAATTCTCGCCTTTAAACCCGCTCTTCATTGGTTATCTTTATTAGTTGCCTTTAGCGGTCGCTATCAAGCGCCCTTTGGAGTGAGAAACAATCTCCACTCTTACAAGCTCGCCCGGATTTCTTTTTTCCTTACAAGTTACTTCAATGAATTTCCCCGTATCGCTACGCCCTTCAAAACCCACGATTTGATTATCCATTTCACGCCTATTTTCCACCAACACCACATGCGTTTTACCCACTTCCAACTTGGCTTTTTCCTCTAAAATTTCTTTGTGCCTGTTTTGCAACCTCTCTAACCTTGAAGATGAAACCTCTAATGGCACTCTTTCTTTCCAAGCTCCCGCTTCAGTGAAAGGGCGCGGGGAGTAAATAAAACTATAGAGCGTGTCAAAGCGCACTTTTTCTAGCACCTCCATCGTGTCTTCAAAATCCTTATCGCTCTCATTAGGAAAGCCCACGATAATATCCGTGCTGATACCCACTTCAGGCACTAAGGCTTTTAACCTCTCCACCCTATTTAAAAACCACTCTTTACTATAACCTCTTCGCATCATCTTTAACACCGCGCTAGATCCGCTCTGTAAGGGCATGTGGATACTCTTGCACACCTTAGGGTTTTTGGCAAAGCGTTCTAAAAATGCATCATTCATGTGCAAGGGGTGAGGCGAAGTGAATCGTATCCTTTCAATGCCTTGGATTTCGCTCAATTTATCCAACAAATCGCTAAAATCCACTTTCGCATGCTCGCTACTGAAACGAACGCCGTAATTATTCACATTCTGCCCTAAAAGCATGAGCTCTTTAGTGCCGTTATTCGCCAATTTCTCAGCTTCTTTTAAAATCAAATCCATAGGGATAGAAATTTCTTTGCCTCTAGTGTGCGGGACAATGCAATAAGCACATTTCTTATCGCAACCTATAGAGATGTTGAGTAACGATCGGATTTGAGCCTTTTTTTCAAAAAATTCAAACGCATACGCGCTTTCATCGTAATCAATCGCCACTTCAACCGCTTTTTCTTTATGGATCACTTGAGAGATTTTAGACACATTCCTAGCCCCTAACACAAAGCTCACGCTTGGGGCTTTTTTCAAAATATCCGCTCCCATGTGGCTTGCAGTGCACCCGCAAACCCCGATTTTGGCGTTGGGTTTTTTGATTTTAGCGAATTGGCCGATTTCTGAAAACAATTTCCTTTCGGGTTTTTCGCGTACGCTGCAAGTGTTGATTAAGATCAAATCCGCTGTTTTAGGGTCGCTAGTCTCTTTATAATCCAGTTTGGATAGTTCGCTTAGTAGATGCTCGCTATCCCTAGAATTCATGGCACAACCCATGGTTTCAATATAAACTTTCAATACAAGCCTTTAAATAATGTGCAATTCATAAAGAAAATCTTTTTCATCAGTGCTGACCCTCACCTCATCTAAATAAGCCGTATGGCCTTTTTCTTTGAAAAAATCCACCGCTTTGAGCATGTCTTTATAGGCGTTTGTGGGGGCAAAATAGAAAATAGAACGCTTATCTTCACTAAATTTGTGATACAAATCCTCTAATTCCACGCTCTTAGCGTCTGATTTTCTCGTATTCTTGGCTAAAACTAATTTCATTGACTCTTTCCTTAATTGATTTAGATTTCCCATTTTAACGCATTCTGTCTTTAAAACAAATTAGATCACTCTTTTCCCCCCTAAAAACAAGCGCTCCACTTCTTTAGCATGCAATAAAAATTGCAAAATCGCTTGCTCTTTAATGAATTTTTCATTAAAACCAAACACGCTCAAATCCGCCCTTTTGTTGGCCTCTATCTCGCCATTATTTAAAGCTAAAGCTTTAGCCCCATGCCTAGTCGCTCCTAAAAGAGCGATCTTAGTTAATTCTAATAACGGCATGTTATGGGTGAGCAAGAACGCCCTTAATTCGTCTAAAAGGCTCAGCGAAATGTTAGAACTCAAGCCATCAGTGGCCACACTCACGCTCAAACCGGCTTCTTTAGCTCTCTCTAAATCCAACGCTTTCCCACTCAACAAGCGGTTAGAAAAGGGGCATGTGATTAAAAAAGCGTTTTTGACTTGAGATTTAATCCTTTTTAACGCTTCCAAAGAAGCGAACTGGTTATGCACAAATAAAGTGTGCGTGTCTTTAAACATGTCAATGTAATCGTTCGCGCCCTCATAGAGCGATTTGAAATTAGACTCCTTTAAAAAATGCTGGTAAAAATTTTCAAACCACCCTTTAGAATTTTCTACCCATTCTAACTCTTCAAACGATTCTAAAAAATGCGTAGAAAGCAGGCTTTGTGAATCTTTGGCTAATTGGATGACGCTTAAAGCCATGTCTTTTTGGACCGAATAAGGGGCATGCACAGCCAGAGCCGCTTTAAGCTTTTTGTCTTCCAAATCTTTTAATTCCTTAAATTTGGCCTCAAACGCTTTTAGTTTTTCTAAAGAATAGCTACTCCCTAAAAACTCTAAAAACACGACAGCACTCAAGGGGCTTTCTTTTAATAAATTAACTTCTATCAGGTGGTTAGAAATCGCTCCCACGCTCCCCACCCCGCTTTTTAATTGCGTAATGATGGCGTTTTGAATAGCCCCTTGGCAATTTTCTAAAATCGCCCCCCCATTGTTTAACACGCTCCCTAACCAGCCAGAAAAACTCCCGTAATCAAAACTCGCTTTATTGTTGGAAAATTCAAAATGGGTGTGTGCGTTGATAAAAGCGGGCAACAGAACGGAATTTTCAAAAAACTGCGCCTTTAAGTGGGGGTATTTAAGCGTTAAACTTTTGTAATCGCCCACTTCAACAATCTTTTCATCAAAGACCACGCCATAATCTTCTAACACTTCGCATTTTTCATTGCATAAAAAAACTAAAGACGCTCCTATGATTTCTTGCATGCATTCTCCTTAATCAATGTGGTTTGCCCTTTTAAGATCATTCTTTGAACTTCGCCATATAATTCTAAACCATAAAAGGGTGAATTTTGATTATTAACTCTTGTTTGGGCGTTCAAATCCACAATCATGAGATTGGCTAATTGTTTTTCTTTAACCTCGCCTGCATTGAGTTTTAAAAATCTCGCTTGATTAGTCGCCATGACTTTAATGAGCTGTTGGAAGCTGATAACCTTTTTTTGAACTAAAAAAGTATAAGCCACGCTAAAAGCGTCCTCTATGCTCTCACACCCAAAAGCGCTTTCTTCAAAAAGCTCTGCGTTAGAGTTTTTAAAAACATGAAGGTTTGTGAGCATGGCGATTTCATCATTCTTTAGAGCCTCTTTTAGGGCGTTTTGGCTTTCTTTATCCCTTAAAGGAGGGGCGATTTTAAATCTGGGTTCATAATCTTCATACACGCTCTCATCTAAAATTAAATGGCTTAAGGGCGTTTGGGCCTGCAGGTGCGCTCCTAAATTGTTAAAGGCTTTGATGAGTTTGAGCGTGGCGGTGCTATTCACTTTATCCAAAAGCATAGGGGTTTGTAACGCTCTAGAAACTTCCATAAAACGCACCAAGCACGTGTTTTCAAACGCATTTTCTACAAAATTCTGCCCCAATTCATAGGCTAATGCCCCACTATTTAGGGCTTCAAAAGAATTTTCTAAAGAGATTAAAAGAGGCAAGTTGTAGGATTTAGCGTAATGGCTGATGAGTTCTAAAAAAGCGTCAGATTGCACGATTAAAATTTCCCCTCCTTTATTTTTAAGCGTAGCGATGTCGGCTAGTTGGTTGTTTTTAACCGCCATAATATTTTTAATGCCGCTTTGATCGCAATTAAAAACATTGAGTAACCCTACCCCCCCTTTAAAAGCCTTTTGTTTTAAATTTTCATAACCCTCCAAACCAGTAACGCTCAAATCAATGAAGCTTGGTAGCACGAATAAATCCGCGCACTCAATCACTTCTTCATTTTTAATAGGGCTTAAGTTTTCTTTAATCTCTGCGATGAGGGAATCTTTTAAGCGAATATCCGCTCTTTTTAAAACCTCACCATCATAAAACGAAGCGTTTTTTAACAGCATCAAACCCTCCTATTTTTGCAAGAAATTTGTCAGGCTTTCTAAAGAGTTTGTCATGATCAATATCCCCATTAAAATAAGCACCAACCCTGAAACAATTTCAATCGCGCGGTTGTATTTCTTTAAGGATTTTAAAAACAAAAGCGCTCTTTCTAGCATTAAAGCCACTAATAAAAAAGGGATCGCCAAGCCCACCACAAACACCACCATAAGCATTAAGCCATAAGCGTCCTTACTCGCGCTCATGATCACAATAGAAGTGAATATCGGCCCGATGCATGGCGTCCAGCCCAAAGCGAAACTCATGCCCAAAAGAAAGGGGTAAAAGCGTTGCATGCTGTTAGATTTGCTCGCTAAACGAACGCTTTGGGTTTTATACAAAAATGCAAAACGAAACACGCCTAAAAAATGCAAACCAAAAAGGATCACAATCCCCCCAGCAATATAATTCACCCAGGAAAACGAAAAGCTATGGATAAGCTTGGCCATAGACATGCCCACGCCCAAAAACACGAGCGAAAACCCCACCACAAACATCAAGGATTTTAAAAAAACCGAAACCCTTTTAGCCTTGCCATCTTTAATATCCTCTAAAGAAATTTGAGAAATATAAGACATATACGCCGGGATTAAAGGCAACACACAAGGGCTTAAAAAAGTTAAAATCCCGGCTAAAAGCGAAGTTAAAAGAGGCGCTGTGTCAAAGAGATTAACAAGCGTGTTATCAAACATCATTCAATCCTTTTTTAAAAATAACCATTTCTTATCTTTTTTAGGATAACAAAACCTCACTTAATCTTAGGCACAATTTCGTTATTTTCTACCACAAACGCTACGCTGTCATTCTCTTTAATTTTATCCTCTAAAATGAGTTCAGCGAGCTTGTCTTCTACCATTTCATAGAGCGCGCGCTTTAAGGGTCTAGCGCCATAAAATCTGTCAAATCCCACTTCAGCGATCAATTCTTTTGCCTCTTCGTCTAGGGTTATATTAATGCCCCTTTCAAGTGCTTTTTTTTGAATGTTTTCAAAGAGAATCCCCACGATATTAGCGATAGCATGGCTATCTAGGGCGTTAAAGGAGATGATTTCATCTAAGCGGTTTAAAAATTCCGGCTTGAAGAATTGCCTCAAGCCCTCTTTGATCGCTTTTTGTTTGTCGGCTTCACTCAAATTCTCTTCCAAAAGTGCGCCGCTAGCCACATTACTGGTTAAAATCAAAATCGTGTTTTTGAAATCCACTCTCACGCCCTTACTATCGGTTAAATGCCCTTCATCTAAAACCTGCAACAAAAGATTAAACACATCCGGATGGGCTTTTTCCACTTCATCTAACAGCACCACGCTATAGGGTTTTCTGCGCACCGCTTCGGTCAGTTGCCCGCCTTCTTCATAGCCCACATACCCAGGAGCAGCCCCAATAAGACGGCTTATGGCATGTTTTTCCATGTATTCGCTCATGTCAATTCTTATAAGATTTTTATCGCTATCAAACAAGAATTGCGCCAAAGCTTTAGTGCTCTCGGTTTTACCCACGCCCGTTGGCCCTAAAAAGAGAAAGCTCCCTATGGGTTTATTGCTATCGCTAAGCCCAGCCTTATTCCTTTTAATCGCTTTAGCGATCGCTTTGATTGCTTTTTCTTGCCCCACCACTCTTTTTTGCAATTCGCTTTCAATGTTTAAAACCCTATTTTTTTCGCTCTGGAGCATTTTTTGGACCGGGATATGCGTCCATTGGCTAACGATCTCAGCGATGTTGTTTTCGGTTAAAGCGTTTTGCAACAACGCCCCGTTTTGTTGCATCGCTTCCCATTTGCGCTGCAATTCTTCTTCTTTCTTTTTATTTTCAGGGATTTTAGAGTATTCAATTTCACCCGCTTGCTGGTAATCCCCATTGCGCTTAAACCTCTCAGCCTCTTTTTTCAAGCTTTCCGCTTCCATTTTCAAGCGTGAAATTTCTCTAAACACTTCTTTTTCGTTTTCAAATTGCGCTTCTAATTGGATTTTTTCTTCTTTCAGATCGCTCAATTCTTTAAGGATTTCTTGCATGCGTTTGTGATTGCTCTCTTTTTTTTCCATTTCAAGGGCTTGTTTTTCCATTTCTAATCTTTGAATGGAGCGCTTAACGCTAGAGAGTTTTGCCGGCTCGGATTCCATTTGCATTTTTAATTGGGCCGCCCCCTCATCAATCAAATCAATCGCTTTATCGGGTAAAAACCTATCGGTGATATAACGGCTAGAGAGTTTAGCACTCGCTATGAGCGCGGAGTCATTGATAGTGATATTATGGTGCGTTTCTAAAGTTTCTTTTAACCCCCTTAAAATCTGTAAAGCCTCATTGATGCTAGGCTCATTGAGTAAAATGGGTTGGAAACGCCTTTGTAACGCCATGTCTTTTTCAAAATACTTGCGGTATTCTTTCAAAGTGGTCGCTCCAATCGTGTGCAATTCCCCCCTAGCGAGCGCGGGTTTTAAAATATTAGCCGCATCCATGCCCCCCTCACTAGCTCCAGCCCCTACGATCGTGTGGATTTCATCAATGAATAAAATCACATTCGCGCTTTTTTTCACTTCTTCAATCACCTTTTTCAAGCGCTCTTCAAACTCGCCTCTGTATTTCGCTCCAGCCACCAATAAGCTTAGATCTAAAGCGACGACTCGTTTGTTTAAAAGCGTTTTAGGCACTTCCTTATTCACAATGCGTTGGGCTAAACCCTCCACAACCGCCGTTTTCCCCACTCCAGGCTCACCCAGTAAAATAGGGTTATTTTTTGTTTTTCTTATCAAAATTTGCATCATGCGAATGATTTCTTCATCCCTCCCAATCACCGGATCGAGCTTATTTTCTAAGGCTTTTTGCGTCAAATCAATGCCAAATTTTTCCAAACTTTCCAAATTAGAATCATCGTTTTTACCTTGAATAGTCGCACCCTTCCTCAAAGCCTCTAAAGTTTTTTGCAATTCCTTAGTGTCTAAATAAGGTTTTAGAACGCTTTCAAAAAGGCTCATGTTCGCCAAAAGATACACATCTGTAGCGATGAAAGAATCGCCCGTTTTAGCCATCAAGCCTTGAGCGTTTTCTAAACTTTGGATTAGAGCTTGGTTTAACTGGATATTTTGCTTGTTGATTTGTGAAACTTTAGCCAACTTATTCAACTCGCTTTGAACGCTAAGCCTTAAGGCTTGAATATCCACAGACATTTTTTGTAAGGCTTGAATGAGGATGCCTTGGGAGTTATTGAGCATGACAAAAAGCATGTGCAAGGGCGTTACTTCAGCGTTTTTATGGTGTAAAGCTAGAGCGAGCGCGCTGTCTAAAGTCTCATGCAATTGGTCGGTCATTTTTTCAAATAAATTCATTATCAATCCTTTTTGAGTTTTAAAATCTACTATTTTACACTATTTTAACCCTTAAAGGTTTTTAAAACGCTCACACTAATGATAAACTCTCTAAAATACGCTTTTTAGACAACTCGCAATATTCTTTTTCAATCTCTAAACCCACGCTAAAACGCCCTAAAGCGTTTGCCTCTAAAATGGTCGTGCCAGATCCGCTAAAAGGATCAAAAATCGTGTCTTCCAAAAAAGAAAACAATTTAATGCAACGCCTAGGTAATTCCCTTGGGAATGGGGCTGGGTGTTTTAAGCGCTTTTTAGATTCGCCGCTAAAACTCCATAACCCATTCGTATAGAGCAAAAACTCCTCTTTACTGATTGTAGAAGTTTGCTTTTGGCGTTTGTATGCGTTTTTATAAAAAACAACGATCAACTCCACAGGAGCGATCGCATAAGGCGCGCTAGCTTCCAGCCAACTCCCCCAAGCCGTGCGTCTTGAAATATTGCTTTCATTCCAAATAATCGTATTTTGGTATTTCCAACCGCATTCTTTAGCTAGTGCAATCATATCAGCCCCTAAACTTTGCTTGCCATGTTTATTCGTGTCTAAAGGGACATTCAAGCACAATCTCGCCTGCTCCTTGCCCCAAAAATAACAATTTTTAAGCCAATTCTTGCACCAATTTAAATAGTCATCATAAGCCCTAAAATCATTACTCCCTTGATATTCAACGCTCAAATTATAGGGCGGTGAAGTGATGCACAAATCATAAAAACCTTTTTCAAAAGTCTCTAAAACGCTGGCATCGCCATGGTATAAATCCAATTTTTCCAAACTGAAATAAGGTTTCATAAAAGCCTTCTTAAATCTTCTAACAAATTTTCTATACCCTTAATCTTAGAGCTTTGATCAAAGTGGCTTTTGGCCAAATAGAGGCCGTCTAATTCATGCTCCATGACGATCCTGGCTTTTTTAGGCCTGTCTTTAAAACTGATCTCATCATCGTTATCCGGCGTTATCATAAAGACTTTAATGTGAGAAGTTACGGGCGATTGCAAAAGCTTTAATTTCCAGTAAGGCGTTTCTGTGAAACGCTCTCTGAACGAATTTTTTACCGACAAGATCGCTAGGATTTTGACATTATCCTTGCTAGCTTGATAAAGAACAATATCTCCATCGGGCAAAACGCTATATCCTCCAAAATGCACCAATAAAGCCCGTTTGACTTTATCTAATTCGCCATTAATGCGCTTAGCCCTTAAGATTTTATCGTTTGTCATTTTTACATTGTTTTTAATACAAAAATCTTTTAATAAAAGTTCTATAATTTTTTCTAACACCCTTCCTATGGCGCTCACAAAGCCTTGTCTGGCCAAAATAATGGCTTCTTCCTTGCTTTTATTTTGCTTAATGTAATCGTTCATTTTATGATTCAAAAAGCGTTCTTTTTCTTGTGCGTAAAAAACCTGTAAAGACTTGTAAGGCTCAGGTTGTTCTCTCATAAAATCTTTAAAACGCTCTAAAATAATATCCGCTAAACTCAATCCAAACACCTTAATCCATAGAAATCTATCAAATTATAATACAAAACTTTTTCATAATGGCTGGTGTTTGAAACAAGCTATAATATTGAAAGAATTTAATCAAAGGGCTAGATATGCAATTTTTAAATCAGTCTTTAGGATTTTTGGCCTTGATGCTAAAAGAAGTTCAAGCGATGAATTTTTAGAAATCAAACAAGTATCCTTTCAAAGTCAATTAATCAAAGAATTTAAATTTAAAATGAAACCCATTGATTCAAAAAAACAAGAGCTTATCAATCTTTTTAATCTCAAATTCGGTCGTTTTTCTTGGGAAAATCATCTTGCATAAAGTTTTTATCATGGAAGCTTTGGAGTGTTTGAAAAGGATAGAAAAAGAAAGCATCCAAACGATCTATATAGACCCCCCTTATAACACCAAGAGTTCTAACTTTGAATACGAAGACGCTCATGCTGACTATGAAAAATGGATTAAAGAACATTTGATTTTAGCAAAGGCTGTGTTAAAACAAAGTGGTTGTATTTTTATTTCTATAGATGACAATAAAATGGCTGAAGTTAAAATCATTGCCAATGAAATTTTTGGAACGCGCAATTTTTTAGGTACTTTTATCACTAAACAAGCCACAAGATCTAACGCTAAACACATCAATATTACCCATGAGTATGTTTTAAGCTACGCCAAAAATAAAGCGTTCGCTCCGGGTTTTAAGATCTTACGAACGCTTTTGCCCATTTATGCTAAACCATTGAAAGATTTAATGCGAACGATTAAGAATGTTTTCAAACAAAAAGGACAAGCTCAAGCCCAACTTATCTTAAAAGAACAAATCAAAGAATTATCTAAAAAAGAACATTTTAATTTTTTAAAAAATTATAATTTGGTGGATGAAAAAGGTGAAATTTATTTCGCTAAAGATTTATCCACGCCTTCACACCCACGCAGCGTAGCGATAGAAGAAATCAGTCTTTTTTTAGAACCCTTAAAAAGCAGAGGGTGGAGTAGCGATAAAAAGCTTAAGGAGTTGTATTATCAAAACAGACTTATTTTTAAAAATAATCGCCCTTATGAAAAATATTACCTAAAAGAATCGCAAGATAATTGTTTGAGCGTGTTGGATTTTTATAGCCGACAAGGCACAAAAGATTTGGAAAAATTAGGCTTAAAAGGGCTTTTTAAGACGCCAAAACCGGTAGAATTGATTAAATATTTATTGCTATGCTCCACCCCTAAAGATTCTATTGTTTTAGATTTTTTTGCAGGCAGCGGGACAACAGGGCAAGCGGTTATAGAAGTTAATAGGGATTATGATTTGAATTGGTCTTTTTATTTGTGTCAAAAAGAAGAAAAAATTAAAAATAACCCGCAAGCTGTTAGCATTTTAAAAAACAAAGGGTATCAAAACACGATTCCAAACATCATGCTATTGCGTTTAGAAAAGATCATCAAAAGAAGTGAATACAAGATTTTAAAAACAAAATCTATTTTATTTTAAATATTATTTTTCAAACCCCTACGCTTTACTCACGCTCAAAATTTCAGCGCTCGCTTTGGCTTTTTCATTACTCAATTCAATTTTATCGCCCCTTTTTAATGCCTCTAATTCTACCGCTTGATTATTTTTGCTCACAAACGCCCCAAATTGGGGCAATTTCAAATGTGCATGAGCGAGTTTGAGGGCGTTTTCTAGTGCGTTTAAGCGCTCTGTTTTAGTTTGTAAAAAAGGGCTTGTCAATGCTTGAATAGAGATTTTTTCTAAAAGCGTTTTTTTAAAGCGTAAAAATTCTAAGGTTTTATTTTCTAAAGCGATTGTTAGTTTCTCTAGCTTTAAAGCGTTTAAATGGTGCTTGTTTTCAAAACTCAATCGTTTCAAAGAAGCCTCTAAATGCTCTAAATGCGCCTTTTTTTGATGGAGCAAAATTTTAAAAGAGCGGCACAATTTCACATTAAACCCATCAAGTCTTTGCAACCATTCATCGCTACTAGGGAGCAAAATCTCCATCGCGTTTGAAGGCGTAGAAGCCCTTAAATCCGCCACTAAATCGCTCAATAAAAAATCGCTCTCATGCCCAATAGCTGACATGCTGAAGGTTTTAGCCAAATACAGAGCATCAGCGATTTTTTCATCATTGAAAGAATACAAATCCTCCATGCTCCCCCCACCCCTAGCCATTACAATCGCATCAAAAGCGTTTTTTGTGTCATGAAAACTATCCGCATAAGCGATGCTCTCCACCACGCTTTGAACGCACCCCTCCCCTTGCATTAAAGTGTTGATGCAGACTAATTCGCATATCGGCCATCGTTTGGAAGCGATCTTTTGCATGTCCGCCCAAGCGGCTGAATTTTGAGAAGTGATGACTGCCACTCGTTTAGGAAAATGCGGTTTGGGTAATTTATTTTCTTTATCAAAATAGCCTTTAAGGCGTAATTTTTCTTTCAATTGCTCTAAAGCTAAAGTTAATGAACCTATATCTTTAGGCTCTATTTCAAAGCAATTGATTTGATAATCCCCCCTTGGAACATACACGCTAATGCCCCCAAAAACAACCACTTCCTGCCCTTCTTTTAAAGCGAATTTAAGCCTGTTAGCGTTCCCTTTAAACAGCACGCATTTAATGACTGACTGGCTGTCTTTGAGCGAAAAATACGCATGGCCGCTCACCTTATGGATCGTCAAATTACTCACTTCCCCTTGAACCCTAACTTGCAAAAAAGTCGCTTCTAAAAGGGCTTTGATTTGCGCATTGATTTCGCTCACGCTCAATACATCCACCAACTCCCCCTTTTATAGCAAACGAGTGATGTCATTGAAAAGCCCTAAAAACATGATAAAAACCAACAACCCCACACCCGCTAGCCACAACGCATTTTGCATAAACGCTGGCAAAGTGATCTTAAAAATATTTTTAAAAACAACCCCTAACATTTGCGCCCCATCTAGCGCTGGAATGGGTAATAAATTTAAGATCCCTAAATTGATAGACAAAAACGCCCCAAACAACAAAAGCATGCTCAAACTACTCGCATGGCTTAACGCTCCCACAATGCCTACCACCCCGCTCAATTCCTTAACTGAAGCGCTCCCCATAATCAAACGCCTTAAAGAATCCACAATCAAAACAACACCCTCTTTAAACCGACTCAAGGCCTTTTCAAACGCTTGAAACAAGGAATAAGAGACAACGGCTGTTTTTTGCATGTCCGGTTTAATGCCTATTACTTTATATTGGATGATTTCATTAGGATCGTTAGAATCGCTTATCACCGCCACGATTTTGGGGGTCAGTCGTTTTTCTAAAATCTGATGGTTGCGCTCTATTTCTAAAACCAACTCGCCTCTAGCATGCGCCACTACGCTTCTAATCTCTCTAAAACTCGCTATTTTTTTGTGGTTGATAGAAAGGATTTTATCCCCCTTTAATAGCCCGGCTTCTAGCGCGTTTTTTTCTAAATCGCCAATGACAGGCAGTAAGACTTTTTCCCCACCCAATGCCAGAAAAAAATACACTAAAATCGCAAAAAGAAAATTAAAAAACGCCCCCCCAAATAGTATCCATAGCTTTTTAAAAGGGCTTTTTTGCGCATAGCTATCATGTGCTTGATTGGTTTCATTCGTTTCATTTTCTTCTTTATCCATGCCCTTTAATTTCACATAGCCCCCAAGCGGGATCAAAGACAAAGCGAACTGCGTGCCAAAAAGCTTAAAAAAACAGAGTTTTTTACCAAAACCAATGCTAAACACTTCTACTTTCACCCCACAAATCCTAGCGATAGCAAAATGCCCTAATTCATGGACAAAGATTAAAAACGCCAGCATTAAAACCGCTACAATGAACATCATACCCCTGCAGGCTCTTTGGTGTTAGGATCTTTTATCATCGGCTCTTTTAAAGGCGTGGGCGCTATAGGGGGCGTGGGTGGTGTGGTTTTTGGGATTTCTTTATTTTCTCGTGGGGGTTTTTGCCACAACTCCGTCAAAGCCGCCGCTTTTTTAGGATCCATTTTGGCTAAAATTTTACCTAATTCTTGGGGTTTTAGCGCCATTAAAATTTCTAAGGCGTTTTGAGTGGGTAGATTTTCTAAAATCAAGGCGGACTTAGAATCTTTCATTTTAGAGTAAGTCTCGCCAATCTTGCTATCCTTAGCCTGCTTGATTTCTCTTAAAATGCCTTCGTTTTCCTCTATCAAATTTTTAAGGCGTTTTTTTTCTTCCGTTTGTAAGGTTTTAAAGGCTTCTTCTTTAGCGGCTAAATTTTTCAGTTTTTCTTCCACTTCTTTTTCTTTTTTGTTTAACAGATCGTTTTTTTCATCTAAAAGGCGGGCGTTTTCGGTTTGCAAGATCCTTAAAGACTGCTCTTTTTCGCTCAATCGGCGCAAATCGTCTTTCAATTCGGCTTTTTTGGATTCAAAAATTGCAGAGCATTGCAACAATTCTTGCACGGCTTCTTCGCTAAAGAGCGCTTGTAAAATCAAGCCCATTAACAAGATTTTACGCATGCAAACCCTCTTTTTGCCAGTGTAAAATCATGGCGTTTTCGTCTAAAAGAGCCTGCTCTTTTTTTTCCAAAATTTCCTTTTCTTTTCGCTTTTCATTTTCTAAAATGATTTTAGCTTTTTCTAATTCCTGGTTAGCCAAAAAATAATCTTTTTCTAAAATTTTTAAATCCTTAATTAAATTCTCGCCCTGTTGTTGGTAATATTCTATCTCCATTCTTAAAGCGCTTTTTAATTGCTGGGTTTGTAAAAAAAGGCTCATTCCCCCCAATTCAGGGTTTTTAAACGCGCTCAGTTGGGCTTGTTTGTCTAAAATTTCTCGCTCATTTTGCCGCCATTCTAAACGCTTGCTTTCAAGCTTTTGCTCTATTTTTTCTAACGCAAGGGTTTTTAATTGCACCAATACAGAAGCGAATTTTTTCATAGAAAAATCGTGTCTTCTCTTTCAGGGCTTGTAGAAATAAGGCGGATTTTCACCCCCACTTCTTTTTCAATAAAGCGGATATACTCTCTAGCGTTTGGCTCTAAATCGTCTAATTTTCTCACGCCCGCACTTTTTTCCCAGCCCTTAAAAGTTTGATAGATCGGTGCACAATCTTTCAGATCGCTAGGGAAAGCCTCTAATCTTTCGCCCTTTCTTTCATAAGCTACGCACACCTTAATCGCATCAATCCCGTCTAAAACATCTAATTTCATTAAAGCTAATTGCGTGCAACCATTCAAAGCGCAAGCGTATTTTAAAGCCACCAAATCCAGCCACCCGCAACGCCGTGGGCGTTTGGTTGTCGTGCCAAATTCCGCACCCTTAGTCCTTAAATGATCGCCCATGGGTGTAGCGTCTTCGCTAGGGAAAGGCCCATTACCCACACGAGTACAATAGGCTTTCGTGATGCCTATCACTTCATTGATCGCTTTAGGGTTTAAGCCGGTGCTCACGCAAGCGCTAGCGCTCGTGGTGTTAGAGCTTGTTACAAAAGGGTAAGTCCCTAAATCAATGTCTAAAAGCGTGCCTTGCGCCCCTTCTAGCAGGATTTTTTCACCCTTTTGGTTCGCTTCTATTAGCATGCTTGCCGTGTCTTTGATAAAGGGGCAGATTTTTGGAGCGTAAGTTTTAAAATACTCCCTCAAATCTTTTTCGTAATTCCTGCTCAAATCATACGCTTCCTTAAAAGGCTCAATGGCTTTGAAATGAGCGTTTAGCCTTTCTTCTAAGATCTTATCGTCTAATAAATCCCCCATTCTTATCCCGCTCCTGGCCATTTTATCCTCATAGCAAGGGCCTATGCCTTTTTTAGTCGTGCCGATGTTTTGAGATTTTTCTTTAAAAGCGTCTTTTTTGGCATGGTAAGGCAAGATCACATGGGCTCTGTCGCTAATGAACAAACGATTTTCTAAATCCTCAAACGCGCTGATTTCTTCGCACAAATCCTTAATGCTCACGACCACCGCGCTAGAAATGATGTTCTTGCATTTGGGGTATAAAACCCCTGAGGGCATTAAATGCAACGAATGCTTAACCCCCTTATGCACAATGGTATGCCCGGCATTATGCCCGCCTTGATAGCGCACCACAAAGTCATAATCTTTAGCGATCCTATCAACAATTTTTCCTTTCCCCTCATCTCCCCACTGAATCCCCACAACGACATCTGCCATAAAATATTATCCTTAAAACAAAGTAGATTGGATGGTTTAAAAGCTTGTTAGAATACCAAAAAAAAGTAAAGAGCCTCTTTAATAAGCCCTAAAAAGAGCCTAAAAACCTATCGTGTAATTGATATAGAACGCATACAAACGCCTGTAATCCACATCAGCCCCATTCGCTCTCAAATACCTTTGATTGATAGCCGGGATTTTCACGCCAAATTCCATACCATGCTGAATGCTTTGAGACGCGCTCAAAAACCGGCGGTGCATGGTGCTAGCAAAATGGGCCCTTAAGCCCAAATTGAATAAAAATTGGAAATTCGTGGGAGTGGGGTATTCTTTAAACGAGTTTTCAATTTGACCTCTTAAAGAGCTATCCCAAGTGTTGCCCGCTATTTGAATGCCCCCAAACACCCCCACATTCAAGGACTGATCGCTAAAAACCCTCCTGAAGATATTCCATAAAAAGTCTGTGCCAGCGCCATAAGTAAAGATATTCGCTTTAACAGCACTACTAAGACTGCCCAATTGCGTAAAGCCATAATCAAAGAAAGCGTAATATCGTAAGCCTATATTCCTCTTTCTCCCAAAAAATTGCTTATAGCCCATTTGAATGCCAAAGCCATTAATAACCCCATGTTGAGAGCTTTTGCCTGGCCCAAATTGGGGCAAGTAGGGCTCATCGTAATGATTCAGCATCCCTCCTAGCTGTTTTAGATTCTCTTGGTAAGTAGCGATTCGATCCGAGATGGTTTTCACATCCTTTTGGAGCATTGATCCTGCACCACCGCTCTTATTCAAGCTTTCTGCGATCTGGCCTAGTTTTGCTGAAGAAGTGTCATTAAAAAGCTGCATTTGGGCTAAGAGCCCTTTTAAAAACACCGAATTACTATCCAGATTCACCCTTGCAAGCGCGTTTAAAAGCGCCACGCTCTCCGTGGCTAAAAGACTGAATTCATTTTGAGAACCATAGAGAACTTTTATAATCCCTACATATTCAGGAACTACTCCATTAATACTGCCATTATTACTATTATTAACCAAGTTATAAAGCACATTACTCAAATACACTTGCAAGGCTTGAACGCTATAAGCGTTTTTATTCGCTTCAAAGCGTTGCTCAATTTGGGGGAGTATTTTTTTAAACTGGGTTAATTCTGCGTTGTTATTGTCAACAGCTGTATTAGTATTGATAATTTGATTGCCTATCCCTAAAAGAGCGTCCATGGTCGTGTTTGTCGCTAAGGCTAAAAGCCCATTACCCCCTGCCATACCCACGCCCACTTGGCGGAAATCATCAATGACATTATTCCTTAGGGTGCTGCCTTTGTTATTGATGTTTTGTTGCGCGCCGCCGATTTGATAGCCCACTCCCATATAAAAGCCATCGTCTTCAGCTAACGCCATGCTTAAAGGAAGGCTAAAAAGCAGAGCGGTTTTTAAAAGCCCTTTTTTGAGTGCGTGGTATTGACTATAACCTTTTTTCATTTTTGTATTCTTTATCTCTTTTGTATTGGTATTTTTCATCAAGAGCCTTCCTTAAAAACCGACTGAATAGCCCACATAGAAGCTAAAATTCCTCATATAGCTCGCGCTTGAGCCTTGGGTTGCGAAATATTTATGAGCGATAACAGGGATTTTCACCCCAAATTCTATCCCTTGGTCTAGCTTGTGCTTATTGAAATTGGTTTTTGCAAAGTTGGTGCGCACGCCCAAATCAAACAAGAATTGGAACGAACTGGACTTGACATCAGGCCTTTGCCCGCTCAATAAGTTCGTTACATTAGTGCTCCAAGTTTGCCCTGCAATTTGAGCGCCAAAGAAAAGACCGATTGTAGTCCTTTCCCTCCTTCTAGAGCGTTCATACACATTGTATAAAAAATCCGTTCCTACCCCATAAGTAACAAGATTCGCTCCCACTTTTAAATTCGTATCACCAAAATTCGCATAGCCATAATCCAAAAACCCGTAATACCTTAAGCCAATATTTTTCTTATGGGTGAAAAATTGTTTATAACCCATCTTAGCCCCAAAGCCGTTCATGCTCGCTGACTGGTAATCTCTGAGCGAAAAGAGGTTAGGGATATAAGAAATCTTATAAAGAGAACTAGCCGAAGATTCAAACTGATTCAAGCTCGTATTGATGATGCCTATGACTCTGTCTAGCCCTTTCTTATAGACAAGCTGACTCCCGCTAAAACAAGACGATGCACTGCTACAGATATTTTTTTCAATAAAACTCCCTAACCCCAAAGTCTCACGATCTAAAGAAATCCCGCTCTTAATCAAAGCGTTGATCTCGCTCACCGTAGAATTAGCCCCTATCAAGCCCGTTTGCGAAGAAAAATTTTGCATGCCTGTGGCAATATCGCCCACGCTCACGCCATTATACGCTCCATTAGTCCCGCCTGCGCCTAAAAGCATGACTTTCATGATGTTTTCGTATAGCTGTTGGTTATTATTTTGTTGGATTTTGCTCAAATCCACTTGCCCTAAAGCTAAAACGATGTTTTGAGCTACTGAGAGCATGCTGTCAGTGATACCGATTTGTTGTTTCCCTACATCCACCACCAAAGGCTTAATGACACCCTGACTGGCGTATTGTTGGGATAGATCCAATAGTTTTCCTAAAATCCCTAGAGATTGCTCTAAATTGACTAAGGCTTGGTGTGATTGTCCGTTTTGCTGTGATGCTTGCGCATTGTTTTTCATGCTTTCACTCAAAAGAGTTTTTGTTTTATTCCCTAAAATATCCAAGTAGTAGGATAAGGGAATGGCAGAAGTTTGCAACCTCACAGCCCCATCTCTAATCAACTGCTTTAATTCTTGCGCTTGAGTGAAGCCTGGATTTTTCAATTCCTGTCTGGCCAAACTCGTTTGATAATCTATGACAAAAAACGCCCCATCTTCTTCAGCGTTACACAAAGACATGCTCGCTAGTAAGGAAAGAGCGATCGTTTTTTTAAAGGAGTGGTTTTTCAAAAATATCCTTTTTGCTTTGGCTTTGATAAGTGATTTTACTTAATCCATAAAAGAAATTTTCTAATTTTAAGATAATCATTCTTAATTTGCTATTAAGCGTTTCAAAAAAGCATCAAATTGACATCTTTTAAGCAAAATGTTATAATGCTCGCTTAATTTTAGTGGGGTGTTAGCTCAGTTGGGAGAGCACAACGCTGGCAGCGTTGAGGTCAGGGGTTCGAACCCCCTACACTCCACCATTATTATTACGCTTATTCTCTTTCTTTATGGATCAAACCCATTTTCTTGCTAGTATTACCCATAATTAATTATAATCTTAGGAATTGTTTTTCATCAAGGGAGTTTGAGCGTGAGCAGTTTGTTTAAAATGCGCATTCTTAGTTTTAAAAAGAATAAGCGGGCGGTGTTTTCGCTCTATCTTTTTATCGCTTTATTAGCGCTTTCTCTTTTAGCCCCCTTGTGGGTCAATGATCGCCCCTTATTCATCTATAAAGACAATAAGGCGTATTTCCCCATGTTCAAAAACTATGCGGAAGTGGAGTTTGGAGGCGATTTTTTCACCCCCACGGACTATAACGATCCTTATGTGAAAAACACGCTTTTAAAAGACGCTTTCATCATCCATGCACTCATCCCCTATAGCTACGATACGATCATTATGGATTTAGACTCGCCTGCCCCCACCCCCCCAAGCTTCAAACACCTTTTAGGTACAGACGATCAAGCCAGAGATGTGTTAGCCAGACTGGTTTATGGCTATCGTGTTTCGTTAGTGTTTGGGATTTTACTCACCCTTTTTAGCGTTCTTATTGGCGTGAGTTTGGGAGCGTTTCAGGGGTATTATGGAGGATTGATTGATTTAGTGGGGCAAAGGTTGAGCGAGATCTGGAGCGCGATCCCTATGCTTTTTTTACTCATTGTGATTTCTAGCGCGTTTAATTCTAATTTCTGGATCATTTTATTTTTAGTCTTGCTCTTTAGCTGGATGGGGCTTTCTCAAGTCGTGCGCACGGAGTTTTTAAAAGCAAGGAACATGGACTACACCAAGGCCGCTAGAGCGCTTGGGGTGAATGATTTAAAAATCATTTTCTACCATGTTTTACCCAACGCTTTAGTGGCGACGATCACTTATGTGCCGTTTTTAATGGCGGCCAGTATTTCTACTTTAGTGTCTTTGGATTTCTTGGGTTTTGGCATGCCTATAGGGAGCGCGAGTTTGGGAGAATTGGTCAATCAAGGCAAGGATAACCTCACCACGCCCCATTTAGCCATCGTTGCGTTTGTGGCCATTAGCTTGTTGCTTTCTGTTTTGGTGTTCATTGGCGAAGGGGTGCGCGATGCTTTCAACGCTAACATGCTCAAATAAGGGGGTTACATGCTAGAAATCAAAAACTTGAACTGCGTTTTAAACGCGCATTTTTCGCTCCAAAACATCAATATTTCGTTAAATCCTAGCGAAAGGGTGGCGATCGTGGGCGAGAGCGGGAGCGGGAAAAGCTCTATCGCTAATATCATCATGCGTTTAAACCCTAGATTCAAGCCCCATAATGGGGAGGTGTTGTTTGAAACAACCAACCTTTTAAAAGAAAGCGAAGAATTTATGCAGCATTTAAGGGGTAATGCGATCGCTTACATCGCTCAAGACCCCCTATCCAGCCTAAACCCCTTGCATAAAATCGGCAAACAAATGAGTGAAGCCTATTTTTTACACCATAAAAACGCTTCTAAAACGCTCCTTAAAGAAAAAGTTTTAAACGCCATGCAACAAGTCCAATTAGATGAAGAATTTTTAAATCGTTACCCTTATGAATTGAGCGGAGGGCAGCGCCAAAGGGTGTGTATCGCTATGAGCATTATTAATGTGCCCAAACTGCTCATTTGCGATGAGCCTACCACCGCATTAGATGTGCAAATCCAAAACCAGATTTTAGACTTGCTCAAGCAATTGAGTGCGGAAAAAAACATCGCCCTTTTATTCATTAGCCATGATTTAAAAGCGGTCAAACGCTTGGCTGATAGGGTTTATGTGCTAAAAAAAGGCGAGATAGTAGAAACCAATTCCACTAAAGAGCTTTTTAATGACCCCAAGCACGAATATTCAAAACTCTTGATTCAAGCTTCAAACTTGCCCGCTAAAAATTTAAAAGCGCTAGATGAGACGCTTTTAGAAGTGGAAGATTTTAGCGTTTATTACTTGCAAAAACGCTTTTTTAGACCTTCTTTAAAAAAGCCCCTTATCGCATCAGTCAATTTTTCCCTCAAAGCCAAAGAAAACATCGGCATCATTGGCGAAAGCGGGAGCGGGAAAAGCTCTTTGGCGTTGGGGCTTTTAAAACTCGCTTTAAATAGCGGGGAAGAAAAGATTTTAGGCCAAAGCGTGGGGCTTTTAAATTCTAAGGCGTTCAAACCCTACCGCAAGATTTTGCAAATGGTGTTTCAAGACCCTTACGCTTCATTAAACCCTCGCTTAAGCATTCAAAGCATTTTAACAGAAGCTTTGCGCTTTGCTTACCCTAAAGCTTCCAAAAAAGAATGGCACCATCTCGCAAAACTTTGTTTAGAAGAAGTGTGTTTAAACCCTGAATTGCTTAACTTTTACGCTTATGAACTCAGCGGTGGGGAGCGCCAAAGAGTGGCGATTGCTAGAGCGATTGCCTTAAAACCTAAAATCATTCTTTTAGATGAGCCCACTTCTGCTTTAGATAAAAGCATTCAAAAAAGCGTGTTGGAACTGCTGTTGGATTTACAAGAAAAGCAGGATTTGAGCTATTTGTTTATCAGCCATGATTTAGATGTGATCAAAGCGTTTTGCGATAAGGTGTTAGTAATAAGTGAAGGGAAAGTCGTAGAAATGGGCGCTATTAAAGAAGTGTTTGACAACCCTAAGCACGCTTATACGAAGCGTTTGTTGGAATCTAGGCTTTAAGCTTTATTTAAAAATTCATGCCTTTAAGCGTTTTTAATCGCTTTTTTAATGGGTGTTATCTTGGGTATTATCTTTTAGTTTTCTACAAACAAAACAAAGAAACTTGATAGGGGGCTGTTTTTGAATAAGGGTAGTTGTCAATGAAGAATGAAAAGACCTTGGATTCTTCAGGCAAAATCTTTTCTTTAAAGGTTTTTTCATAGCTTTTTTTGACAAACAATTTAAACGCATGCTCTTCTACAAAATTGTGAGGGTTTTTAAGGACTTCTAGGCGTAAAACGCATTTGTTTAAACTAAATTTGGAATTGTTTTTGACTCCCACTTGCAAAGAAAAGGCGTTGCTATAACTTAAAGGGTTAGCGTGTAAGATGCGTGTTTCTATGGGGTAAATCGCCTGAGTGAGTAAAACATTCAAAACAAAAGGCATGCTTAAAAACGCGCCCAAAAAAGCTGTTGCCGCTATATAACTAGCCAAGCGGTTTCTTAAAAGCAAAGCCAAAAGGAGCAAAATCGCGCAAAAAAGGATTAAAACGCTTGCTATTAAAACGCTAATTAAAGTCGCTTGACTTAAAAAGCCCTTAAAAGACTCCAAAAAAGCTTGGATAAAGGCAAGAGACGCCATGCGTTTTTAAGGCTCTTTAGTCTCGGCAATACTAGATTTAACCTTGCTTTTAGTGTCAATCCAAATATTAGGCACAGCCCCACCTGGAGTGAGCATGATTTGAGCGTTATTGTTGGTTTTTAACGCTTCATTAAACTGGCCTTGAACTTCAATTTGGCGCAGTCTTAAAAGCTTGTCGCTCAAGCTTTGTGAAATGCTTAAATTAGCTTGAGATTTTGCCTTAGCCTCAATCACGATCGCATCAGCCACGCCCTGAGCCTTAATCCTGTTAGCATCCGCTTCCCCTTTAGCCAGAGCGGCTTGTTTTTGAGCTTCTTGCTTGGAGCGCTCCACCTCGTATTTCACCCTTTCTGATTCTTGGCGCGCGATTTGGACTTTTTCAATTTGCTCTTTAATCTTAGCGGGCAAGACGATCTCTCGTAACTGGATAGAGCTTAATTCCACAGGGGTGTTGGGGAGCTTAGAAACTTCTTTATTGATACCGCTATTGATAAGAGCGGCGATTTCATTGCGCTTAATGGGCAAATCTTCAGCCGGGTAGCGCCCCACGACAGAGCGCACCACATCGCGCACCACAGGGTTGATGATTTTTTGCTCCCAAGATAAGCCATAAGTAGCGATCGTTTGGGGGGTGGTTTGGGGGTTTAAGCGGTATTGCACGGTGAGTTCAATAGAAACGGTCAAGCCCCTACTATCCATCACATTAATAGCGTCGTTTCTAAAAATCCCTTGGTTTTTACCCGCCACGCCCATGTCTTCGGTGCGTGAAAAATTGATATTTCTAATCCTTGTATCCACAATGAGAATGTCTTGAATGATAGGCACAAAGAAGTGGATTCCTGGCTGTAAGGGGGTGGGTTCGTATTTCCCAGCGGTGATTTTAATGCCAATTTCTCCTGAGCTAATCACTTCAAAAGGCTTGGCCAAAAAAGCGATAACGCCTAAAAGGACAATGACAATTAAAACCGATAGTTTTTTAGAATTAAAAGAGTTAGACGGCGGAATGAAACGCCCCCCATTATTAGGCGTATTAGGCGTGGGGGTTTCTTTTTGAGAATTTTTCTTTTTTAAATGTTCGTTCAAATCAATGGGCATGAATTTCCTTTTTAAATATTTTAACGGCGTTTGGGTTTTTTAGAATGGTGGTTTGTTTTAGGGTGTCTGTCTTTGTGTTGACCCTTTTTGAAAGAATGCGCTTGCTCATGCTGGTGCGTTTTTTTGTTAGAGAGTTTTGGCGTTTTTTCTTTAGGGTTTTGAATCGCATCAATTTCTTGCTGGTTTAAGCCAATTTTGCTGGTTTCAAACTGCAAACTCAAAAGTTTTAAAACCAATTGAGACGGCTCAAAAATTTCGGTAAGCTGTTCATAAAGGCTGATGATCCCTTCAGACACTTTAGCGTCATGTAAGGTTTTGATGATCTGGTTTTCGTTAATGGTGGGGATCTCAAAAAGTTCAATCTCTGAATCAATTTCTTTTTGCATGCGTAAAAGCTCTTTGTATTCTAAGGGAGTTACTAAAGTGATCGCCATGCCTTTTTTGCCCGCACGCCCGGTTCTCCCGATGCGATGGATATAGCTCTCGGTATTTAGGGGCAAGTGGTAATTAAACACATGGCTTACACCGCTAATGTCTAGCCCACGGCTCGCCACATCTGTAGCCACCAACACATCAGCGTCATTTTTTTTAAACGCCATGATAGAAGCGCGCCGATCCCTTTGATCCATATCCCCATGCAAGGCGGTGCTTTTGTAATTTTTAGAAGCAAGGAATTGGTGCAATTCATCGGCTTCTTTTTTGGTGCGCGTGAAAACAATGCTCTTTTTGGGCACTTGGGTGTCTAAAAGGCGCATGATCGCTTCAGCCCTCTCATGCTCATTGATCACATAAAAGCGTTGGGTGATGTCAGTGTTAGTGATATTAGAGGGGGCGATATGGATTTTAATAGGGTTTTCTAAAATCTTATCCGCCAATCTTTTAATCGGCTCTGGCATCGTGGCTGAAAAAAGCAAAATCTGTGCTTCGCTAGGGAGGTAGTCAAAAATCTCTTCAATATCGTCTAAAAACCCCATATCCAGCATTTCATCGCTTTCATCTAAAACGACCACTTTAGGCACAAATTTATGGATGCGCTCGTTTTTTAAATGATCCAACAGCCTTCCTGGTGTAGCGATCATCACTTGGGGGTTTTTCTTAATAAATTCGCATTGTTTTTTAACGCTCTGGCCTCCATACACGCACACGGTTTTAGTCCTGGTGTGTTTGCCCAATTTAAAAATCTCATCGCTAATTTGCATGGCTAATTCTCTGGTGGGCGTGATCACTAAAGCCTCTATGGTGTGGTTGTTTTTAAGGTTGTTGATAATGGGCAGAGCGAAAGCGGCGGTTTTTCCTGTGCCTGTTTGGGCTTGCGCAATGACATCTCGGCCTTGTAAAACAGCCGGAATGGCCTTTTCTTGAATGGGGCTTGGGGAAGTGAAACCGGCTTCATAAACGGATTTTAAAACCGATTCTTTTAAGCCCAAATCATTAAAACTAGGCTTATGGTAAGCGTCATCATCAATTTCTGTAGGGAGTAGTGGTTGATTAAATTCCATGGGAGATTCATACCTCAATTTAATTTGAAACTTTATAAAAAGCTAATAAAAGGCTAAAATTAAAATCTTTGATTTAAAGTTTATAAGATTTTTGAGTATAGCATAAAAATACGCTCAATTAGGTTTAAAGTTTTTATAAAAGGCTTATGCTAAAATAATTAGAATTTAAGGAATAAGAAAGGGTTTGATTGAAACGGGTGTTTTTGTGGCTTATTTTTGTATTAGCCTTTCACAAGCTTTTGGCCGAAAAAATAGGCGATATAGCGAGCGTGGTGGGCGTAAGGGATAACCAGCTGATTGGTTATGGGCTTGTGATTGGCCTAAATGGCACAGGGGATAAATCCGGCTCAAAATTCACCATGCAATCCATTTCTAACATGCTAGAGAGCGTGAATGTCAAAATCTCTGCAGACGATATTAAATCTAAAAATGTCGCTGCAGTGATGATTACAGCCTCCTTACCCCCCTTTGCAAGACAGGGCGATAAAATTGATATTCAAATTTCTTCTATTGGGGATGCAAAATCCATTCAAGGAGGGACTTTGGTGATGACCCCTTTAAATGCGGTAGATGGGAATATTTACGCCCTAGCTCAAGGGGCTATCACTTCGGGTAATTCTAATAACTTGCTCTCAGCCCATATCATCAATGGGGCGACTATTGAAAGGGAAGTTTCGTATGATTTGTTCCACAAAAACGCCATGGTTTTAAGCCTAAAAAACCCCAATTTTAAAAACGCTATCCAAGTGCAAAACACTTTAAATAAGGTATTTGGCAATAAAGTAGCGATAGCGCTAGATCCAAAAACCATTCAAATCACTCGCCCAGAGCGTTTTTCTATGGTGGAGTTTTTAGCCTTAGTGCAAGAAATCCCTATCAATTACAGCGCGAAAAATAAGATCATTGTAGATGAAAAATCAGGCACGATCGTTTCAGGAGTAGATATAATGGTGCATCCTATAGTGGTTACAAGCCAAGACATCACGCTTAAAATCACTAAAGATCCCTTAGACAATTCTAAAAACGCGCAGGATTTAGACAACAACATGTCCTTAGACACCGTTCATAACACGCTGAGTTCTAATGGGAAAAACATCACCATTGCCGGGGTGGTAAAAGCCTTACAAAAAATTGGCGTGAGCGCTAAGGGGATGGTTTCAATCTTGCAAGCCCTAAAAAAAAGCGGCGCGATTAGCGCTGAAATGGAGATACTATGATAAACAACAATAAAGCCATGTTAGAGCAATACAATATTTCTAAATTAGCGAGCGAAGAGAAATTAAAAGCGCTAGCTCAAAATAAAAACGACAAGCTCCTCAAAGAACAAACCGATTCTTTTGAAGCGTTGCTTTTAAAATTCATGCTAGATAGCGCTATGAAAATGGATAACCCTTTGTATCCTAAAGCCCCAGGCGATGAGATTTACACTTCCATGTATAAGGACACCCTTTCTAAAGAATTGAGCGGGAATTTTGGCTATAGCGAAATGCTGTTTAATTTCTTAAAAGAGCAAGAAAAACAAAAACCATGAAAAAATCCAAGCGCTTAAAACGCCCTTATTTAAAGCGTTCCCATTTGAAACACTCTTATAAGGCTTCTTCTTTCAAGGGGTTGTTAAAAAAAGAGGATAATGTGATTTCATTAGAAAATTTTAAACCCAAAGAGAGCGAAGATTTATTAGAAAATTTTTCCAACAAAAAAGACATGCAAGAATTACTAGGGCTTTTAAACCAATTTATTTTACAAAGCTACAAGGTAGAAAAGGAATTTAAGGATTATAAAGCCCTTTATGAATGGGTCATAGAGATTTTACCGCAAGCCATTTGGGTGGTGAATGAAAACGGGAGCTTTTTTTATAAAAATTCTTTAGCCAATCAAAGCCATGAGGTGTTCAATAAGGCTAAATTAGAAAATTTTAACACTGAAATTGAACATGAAAATAAAAGCTATTTAGTCCAGCAAAACAGCATCCAAGGCAAGCAAATCATCACCGCAACCGATATTAGCGCTCAAAAACGCCAAGAGCGGCTCGCTTCTATGGGGAAAATCTCAGCGCATTTAGCCCATGAGATCAGAAACCCTGTAGGCTCTATCTCTCTTTTAGCTTCGGTGTTATTAAAGCATGCGAACGAAAAGACTAAGCCCATTGTTGTAGAATTGCAAAAAGCTTTATGGCGCGTGGAAAGAATCATTAAAGCCACCTTGCTTTTTTCTAAAGGCATTCAAGCCAACCGCACCAAGCAAAGTTTAAAAACGCTAGAGAGCGATCTCAAAGAAGCCCTAAATTGCTACACTTATTCTAAAGACATTGATTTTCTTTTTAATTTTAGCGATGAAGAAGGGTTTTTTGACTTTGATTTAATGGGGATTGTGTTGCAAAATTTCTTGTATAACGCCATTGATGCGATTGAAGCTTTAGAAGAGAGCGAACAGGGTCAAGTGAAGATTGAAGCGTTCATTCAAAACGAATTTATTGTCTTCACCATTATTGATAATGGCAAGGAAGTGGAAAACAAAAGCGCTTTATTTGAGCCTTTTGAAACCACTAAATTAAAGGGTAATGGTTTAGGGTTAGCCCTGTCTTTACAAGTGGTTAAAGCCCATGAAGGGAGCATTGCGCTATTGGAAAATCAAGAAAAAACCTTTGAAATTAAGATTCTTAACGCTTCTTAACTTTGATAACTATCTCCCTTAAAAATGAGTTTTACTATAAAACAAAATTTTAAAAAGATTAAATAATATTAAATTGAATAGGGTTTATCAATATTTGACAAAAATAAGATCAAAAAAATTTTTCATTAACTCTTTTGGTGTAGGATAGCGATCAAGGTTTTTATGAAAATAAAAGCCTAAAACAATTTTAAAAAAGGATTTTTGATGAAAACATTTGAAATTTTAAAACATTTGCAAGCGGATGCGATCGTGTTGTTTATGAAAGTGCATAACTTCCATTGGAATGTGAAAGGCACGGATTTTTTCAATGTGCATAAAGCCACTGAAGAAATTTATGAAGGGTTTGCGGATATGTTTGATGATCTCGCTGAAAGGATCGTTCAATTGGGACACCATCCCTTAGTCACTTTATCCGAAGCGCTCAAACTCACTCGTATTAAAGAAGAAACTAAAACGAGCTTCCACTCTAAAGACATCTTTAAAGAAATTCTAGAGGACTACAAACACCTAGAAAAAGAATTTAAAGAGCTCTCTAACACCGCTGAAAAAGAAGGCGATAAAGTAACCGTAACTTATGCGGACGATCAATTAGCCAAGTTGCAAAAATCCATTTGGATGTTGCAAGCCCATTTGGCTTAAGCTCCCAAAAAGAATCCAGCATGAGAGATTACAGCGAGCTTGAAATTTTTGAGGGAAACCCCTTAGACAAGTGGAATGACATTATTTTTCATGCGAGTAAAAAGCTTTCTAAAAAAGAGTTAGAAAGGCTTTTAGAGCTTCTGGCTCTCTTGGAAACTTTTATAGAAAAAGAAGACTTAGAAGAAAAGTTTGAATCTTTCGCTAAAGCTTTAAGAATTGATGAAGAGTTGCAACAAAAAATAGAGAGCAGAAAAACAGACATTGTGATCCAATCCATGGCGAATATTCTTAGCGGGAATGAATGAGCTTATCCGCTATGGCTTGGTATTTCTCTTTTTTTTAAAGGCGTTTGGGCTTGATTATGGGATAGATAAAACGCTAGAATTAAAAAAAGATGAAGTGTTTAAAGCGATAATCAAAGACACTTCAAACGAACAAACCAAAGAAATCACGCTCTATTGGACGCTATATGCAAATAAAGGTTTAGTCATCAACATGCGTTTTAACCATTTCCCTTACCAGTTTATTTTATACACCGATCATGCGAGAAACACCTATAACCTCAAAGTTTTTGAAGAAAAATTTTCTTCTAACAGCGTTCTGTCGCTTGTGTTTAAAGACTTTAAAGAAGATAAAGCCACTTTAAGGCTTTTAGCCCTTATGCCCCTTGTTTTTTCTCCTAAAGAGCCTTAAGGAATTTGCATGCAAGAAAAACAACTCAAAGCCATTCAAAATAAGATCGCTTCTTGGATTAGAGAAATAGAAAGTGGCTTTATAGATGAATTGTTTTCTAAAATTGGCCCTTCAAAAATGCTGCGCTCCAAACTCATGCTCGCTTTATTAAATGAAAAAACAGACGCTGTTTTATTAGATAAAGCGCTCAATTTGTGTGCGATTGTAGAAATGATACAGACCGCTTCTTTATTGCATGATGATGTGATTGACAAGGCGACCATGCGCCGAAAGCTCCCCAGCATTAACGCTCTTTTTGGTAATTTTAACGCCGTGATGCTTGGGGATGTGTTTTATTCTAAAGCCTTTTTTGAACTCTCCAAAATGGGTGAATTAATCGCTCAAGCTCTCTCTAATGCGGTTTTAAGGCTCTCTAGAGGCGAGATTGAAGATGTGTTTGTGGGGGAATGTTTCAATAGCGACAAACAAAAATACTGGCGTATTTTAGAAGACAAGACCGCTCATTTCATAGAAGCGAGCCTAAAAAGCATGGCGATTCTTTTAAATAAAGACGCAAAAATGTATGCGGATTTTGGATTAAATTTTGGCATGGCGTTTCAAATCATTGATGATTTATTAGACATCACTCAAGACGCCAAAACTTTAGGTAAGCCCAATTTTAGCGATTTTAAAGAAGGCAAGACCACTTTACCCTACTTGCTTTTATATGAAAAATTAAATCAGCATGAACAAGGGCTTTTAATTTCTTATTTCAAACAAGATAGCCACGAAATCATAGAATGGACTAAGGAAAAATTCAAGCAATATGGTATCATAGAAGAAACCCTTAAAACCGCTCAAGTTTATTCTAAAAAGGCCCTTGAAGCCATTAAAGGGGAAAACAATTTGATTTTAGAAAAACTAGCGCAAGATGTCATTTACAGGACTTTTTAATGGAGTTAGAAACTCATTTGTCAAAATATTTCACCCTAGCCTTCACGCATAAAAGCATGAGCTTAGAAATGCGAGAAAAACTCGCTATCAATTCGAGCGCAACGCTTAAAGAATTTTTACAAACCATTAAAAACCATTGCCCTAACATCAAAGAGTGCATGGTGTTATCCACATGCAATCGCTTTGAAATTTATGCAAGTCTAAAGCACGGTGCTCACGCTAATGAACAAAAAAGCGCATTATTAAAAATTTTGGCTCAAAATAAAAAAATGAGCGTGTCTGATTTAGAAAAATGCGCTCTAATGAGCGTTGATGAAAGCGCAGTCCATCATGTCTTTAGCGTGTGCAGCAGTTTGGATAGCCTAGTAGTGGGGGAAACTCAAATCACAGGGCAGATGAAAAACGCCTATAAATTCGCTTTTGAAGAGAAATTTTGCTCCAAAGATTTAACCCGATTGCTCCATTTTGCTTTCAAATGCGCCGCTAAAGTGCGCAATTTAACCGGCATTTCCAAGCAAGGGGTCTCCATCTCTTCAGTGGCGGTCAAAGAAGCGCTTAATATTTTTGAAAAAGAAAGGATTAAGGATAAAAAAGCCCTTGTGATAGGGCTTGGCGAGATGGCTCAATTAGTCATCAAGCACCTTTTAAACAAGCAATTTGAAGCGCTTATCTTAGGGCGTAATGCGGCTAAATTTGAAGATTTTATCAAAGAATTAGAAGAACCTAAAAAAGTGAGCTTTCAAAATATAGAAAATTTAAACGCTTATATTAATGAATACCAACTGCTTTTTTGCGCCACTTCTTCGCCGCATTTTATCGTGCAAAATTGCATGTTAAAAGAAACGATTTTCAGGCGCTTTTGGTTTGATTTAGCCGTGCCACGGAATATTGAAAAGCCGGTATTGGATAATATTTTCTTATACAGCGTGGATGATTTAGAGCCTATGGTTAAAGAAAATGTGGAAAACAGGCAAGAGAGCAGAACGAAAGCTTATGAGATTGTAGGGCTTGCCACAATGGAGTTTTACCAATGGATCCAAAGCTTGGAAGTAGAGCCTTTGATTAAGGATTTAAGGGAATTAGCTAGGATTTCAGCCCAAAAGGAATTGCAAAAAGCGCTTAAAAAACGCTATGTGCCTAAAGAATACGAAAGCAACATTGAAAAGATCTTGCACAACGCTTTCAATACCTTTTTGCACCACCCTACCATCGCTTTAAAAAAGAACGCTCAAAAAGAAGAATCCGATGTGCTTGTGGGCGCGATTAAAAACCTGTTTAATTTAGACAAATCTAGCGCTAATCATGCCCAGAATTTGAATCTCTATAAATGCGAATATTACGAGGAATAATGCATGCTATTTTCAAAACTCTTTGCCCCCACTCTCAAAGAACCCCCTAAAGATGCCGTGTTAAAAAGCCATAAACACTTAGCTCAAGCAGGATACATTTATCAAGTAGGTAGCGGGATTTATAATTTTTTGCCCTTAGCTAAAAAAGTGCTAGACAAAATAGAAAACATCACGCACAAACGCATGCAAGAGCATGGGGCGCAAAATATTTTAATGAGTTTTGTCGTTTTGGCGAGTTTGTGGGAAAAATCAGGCCGTTTGGATAAATACGGCAAGGAATTATTGGTTTTTAAAGACCGAAAGGACAATGATTTTGTTTTAAGCCCCACTTTAGAAGAAAATATCACCGAAATTGCCGCTAATTTCATTAAAAGCTACAAGCAATTACCCGTCCATCTCTATCAAATCCACACGAAATTCCGTGATGAAATCCGCCCACGATTCGGGTTAGTGAGAGCGAGGGAATTTATCATGAAAGATGGTTATAGCTTTCATGAAGACGCTGAGAGCTTGGATAAGGAATTTTTAAACACGCAAAGTGCTTATAAAGAGATTTTAAGCGATTTGGGTTTGGATTTTCGCATTGTGGAAGCGGATAGCGGGGCGATTGGAGGGAGTAAAAGTAAGGAATTTGTCGTTTTAACAGAATGCGGGGAAGACACGATCGTGGTGTGTAAAAATTGCGATTATGCCGCCAATATTGAAATCGCTAAACGCTCTAAAAGGCTTGAGCCTTTAAATGTCCCAAAAGCGCAATTAGCGAAATTCCCTACCCCTAATACCACCAGTGCGCAAAGCGTGGCAGAGTTTTTTAAAACAGAGCCTTATTTTGTTTTAAAAGCACTTGTTAGAAAAGTGATCCATAAAGATAAAGAAACCCTAGCGTGCTTTTTTGTTAGGGGCGATGACAATTTGGAGGAAGTTAAAGCCCTAAACGCCTTGAATCTTTTGGGAGCGAACGCTTTAGAATTAAGAGAGGCCAGTAAAGAAGATTTAAACAACGCGGGGTTAATAGCGGGCTTTATAGGGCCTTATGGCTTAAAAAAGCATGTTTCTTACATTATTTTTGATGAAGATTTAAAAGAGGGCGATTGCTTGATCGTTGGGGCTAATGAAAAGGATTTTCATGCGGTGGGCGTGGATTTAAAAGGGTTTGAAAATCTTGTTTATGCGGATATTGTCCAGGTTAAAGAGAGCGATCATTGCCCTAATTGTCAAGGAGAATTGAAATACCATAAGAGTTTGGAAGTGGGGCATATTTTCAAACTCGGGCAAGGCTATGCTAAAAGCTTGAAGGCTAGTTTCTTAGATAAGAATGGTAAGGAGCGATTTTTTGAAATGGGGTGCTATGGGATAGGTATTAGCCGATTGCTCAGTGCGATTTTAGAGCAAAAAAGCGATGATCTAGGCTGTGTATGGACAAAAAATACCGCCCCTTTTGATGTGGTGATCGTGGTTTCTAATTGGAAAGATGAAGTGCAAAAAAAACTCGCTTTTGAAGTGTATGAAAGGCTATATCAAAAGGGCGTTGATGCACTGTTAGATGACAGAGAGGCGCGTTTTGGGGCAAAGATGAGGGATTTTGAACTGATTGGGGAACGATTGGCGCTCATTGTTGGGAAGCAAACTTTAGAGAGTAAAGAGTTTGAGTGCATCAAACGCGCTAATTTAGAAAAACAAACGCTTAAAGACACAGAATTAGAAGAAAAAATTTTAGAAATGTTAGAAAGCGAATAAGGGGGAGAGAGTGGGAAATTTGGTGATTGGCTCTAGGGGGAGCGAATTAGCCTTATGGCAAGCGAATCACATTAAAGAACGCCTGAAAAAAGAATGCCTTATAGAAAGCGAAATTCAAATCGTTAAGACTAGGGGCGATAAAATCTTAGACACCCCTTTAAATAAGATTGGCGGTAAGGGGCTATTCACTAAGGAATTAGAAGAATTGCTTTTAAAAGGCGAAATTGATTTGGCGGTGCATTCTTTAAAAGATGTGCCGGTCGTGTTTGAAAAGGGGTTAGACTTGGCATGCATCACCAAAAGGGCTGATGTGAGGGACACTTTTTTAAGCATGAAATTCCCTGATTTGATAAGCTTGCCTAAAGGGGCAAAGGTTGGCACGACTTCTTTAAGGCGCTCCATGCAGCTCAAACTAAAACGCCAGGATTTGGACACAGAAAGCTTAAGGGGGAATGTCCAAACCCGTTTGAAAAAGCTTGAATGCGGAGAATTTGACGCTATCATTTTAGCTGAAGCCGGGCTATGCCGCCTAGAAATTCAAGGAGCGAAATACCGCAAGGCTTTTAGCGTGGAAGAAATGATTCCTAGCATGGGTCAGGGGGCTTTAGGGGTGGAAATGCTCAAAAGCCACAAGCATTTTGCCACGCTTCAAAAACTCAACAACGAAGAAAGCGCGTTTTGCTGCCATTTAGAAAGGGAGTTTATTAAGGGGCTTAATGGAGGGTGTCAAATCCCTATTGGCGTGCATGCGAGTTTAATGGGCGATAGGGTTAAAATCCAGGCGGTTTTAGGCTTGCCTAACGGGAAAGAAGTCATCACTAAAGAAAAGCAAGGGGATAAAACTAAGGCGCTTGATTTAGTTCAAGAGCTTTTAGAAGCGTTTTTGCAAAGCGGGGCTAAAGAAATTTTAGAAAAGGCGCAGTTGTTTTAATGCGTTTGTTTATCGCGCTGGTTTTGTTGGGGTGGTGGTTAAGTTTGAGCGCCAAAGAAGCGGATTTTATTTCTGATTTGGAATACGGGATGGCTCTTTATAAAAACCCTAGGGGCGTTGCGTGCACGAAATGCCATGGCATTAAAGGCGAAAAACAAGAAATCACCTTTTATTATGAAAAAGGCGAAAAAAAAATCCTCTACGCCCCTAAAATCAACCATTTAGATTTTAAAACCTTTAAGGACGCCTTGAGTTTAGGCAAAGGCATGATGCCTAAATACAATCTCAATTTGGAAGAAATCCAAGCGATCTATCTCTACATCACCTCTTTAGAGCATAAAGAAGAGCGTAAGGAACCTTTTAAGCCTTAATCAAAGCGCTTGATTTATGTTAAAATGGAGCGTTGCATTTTTTTGTTTTGATTGAAGAGGGTTCTAAAGATCAGAATTTATAAAGAAGGTAAGAATGAGTGTCAAAATTTTAAAAATATTAGTTTGTGGGTTATTTTTTTGGTGCTTGCAAGCTCATTTATGGGGGAAACGAGACAATAGCTTTTTAGGGGTTGCTGAAAAAGCCTATAAAAGCGGGAATTATTCTAAAGCTGCATCTTATTTTAAAAAAGCATGCAACGATGGGGTGAGTGAGGGTTGCACGCAATTAGGAATCATTTATGAAAACGGGCAAGGCACTAGAATAGATTATAAAAAAGCCCTAGAATACTACCAAAGCGCATGCCAGGCTGATGATAGGGAAGGGTGTTTTGGTTTAGGGGGGCTTTATGATGAGGGGTTGGGCACGGCTCAAAATTATCAAGAAGCCATTGACGCTTACGCTAAGGCGTGCGTTTTAAAACACCCTGAGAGTTGCTACAATTTAGGCATTATTTATGACCGAAAAATCAAAGGCAATGCCGCTCAAGCGGTTACCTACTATCAAAAAAGCTGTAATTTTGATATGGCTAAGGGGTGTTATGTTTTGGGCGTGGCTTATGAAAAAGGCTTTTTAGAAGTCAAACAAAGCAACCATAAAGCCGTGATTTATTATTTGAAAGCGTGCCGATTAGATGATGGGCAGGCTTGCCGCGCGTTAGGGAGTTTGTTTGAAAATGGCGATGCAGGGCTTGATGAAGATTTTGAAGTGGCGTTTGATTATTTGCAAAAAGCTTGCAGATTAAATAATTCTGGTGGTTGCGCGAGTTTGGGCTCTATGTATATGCTAGGCAGGTATGTCAAAAAAGATCCCCAAAAGGCTTTTAATTTTTTCAAACAAGCATGCGATATGGGGAGCGCGGTGAGTTGCTCTAGGATGGGTTTTATGTATTCCCAAGGGGACGCTGTTCCAAAAGACTTGAGGAAAGCCCTTGATAATTATGAAAGGGGTTGCGATATGGGTGATGAAGTGGGTTGCTTCGCTCTAGCGGGCATGTATTACAACATGAAAGATAAAGAAAACGCCATAATGATTTATGACAAGGGCTGTAAGCTAGGCATGAAACAAGCATGCGAAAACCTCACTAAACTTAGGGGGTATTGAAAATTTAACCAATCCCCTAATTATCATCGTGTTTGACTCAAAACTTTTCAAAGATTTGGCTCTGTTTTAAGAGCTAAAGCAGAAACCCACCCTATTAATTTTTGATCTTTAGTGTTTTTAGGGATTTGTCTATTTTCAAAAAGAAAACTTTTTGAATGTTTTTTGTGGTTGTTTGGTTGTGTTTGTTAGTGTGTTTTTATAGTATAAACTTTTGTTAGGTTAGCTTGAAGTGGGTTTTAGGTTTAAAAGTCCTACAAAAATGTTTTAGCGTGTTTTTGCGCTATGAATAGATATGCGTTTGGTTGTGTTTTTCAATGGTTTTAATTTATGGCTTTGCGTGGTTATTATTATAAGCACGCTATAAATACGAATCACACGATAACAGAGCGGTATGCACACGCTATAAAAAGACTTGATAAAAATAACGAAAAATAGTTAAATTTCAAGCGTTCTTTTAAAAATTGTTGTCAGATGAGACAGATAAAAACGCTTTTAGTTTAAAGATAGAGTTTTAGGGGTTTTTTGTGTTGGTTTAGTTATTCTTTATTTTTTTAAAAAATGGGGTTTTTAAAACTCATAAAAGGATAAGGGGTATTTTGAAATTATTCCCCTACAACCCCCTTTTTTAAAATCCCCCTAACCCCCTAAGAGCGCGTTATGAGAAATTATCGCTCGCTTTTCGCAAGCTTTTTTATTTTGGTTGTCAAAACACCCAAAGGTATTTTTTAGATTTCATAACCAATATCCAAAACAAAGCTGATATTTTAAAACCCTACAAAGACCAATAGATCGCTCCAAAGAACACCAAAAACCCTATTAAAACGCTTATAAACATGCGTTTAGTGTCCTTAAAAGCCACCATTAAAAACGCGCTCAAATAAAACAACAATAAAAACACGCAAAAAATCCCCAAAAGCGCCTTAAACACAACGCCCACCTTAGCCTTATGCAGCATGATGAGCGCGCCTAAAAAGCCCCTTTCAATGGTTTTGATTTTTGTTTGAGCGCCTTTAGTTTCAAGGTTGATTTCATACAAAGGCGTGCCAATAACCAACGCTCCCCTATGCTCTCTAGGCTCTATCTTTTTAGGCATAGCGATATGGTTTTCTTTTAGAAAGTCTTTTAAAAAATCCAATCGTTCTTCTTTTTTTAAGGGTTTTTCTAAAACCCACTCTTTGATCTTAGCGCCAGTGTCTTGGCGCACCCCAAGGAGCAATGAAAACCCGCTAATCGCAAAAAGAAGCGCCAAAGGGAAGAAAAAAGTGGTCGCATAGATGTGAAAATAACGCATCATTGCACTCATTATTGCAACATGTGGCTCACGAATTTAGAAAAATTATCCAAGATCAACCCCCCTTTTCTAAACCCTAGCGCGCAAGATTCATAAGCAAAAAACACATTAGGCTGATAATACAACCCATTATGCGAATTGAGCTCGTAAAACTCTTGATAAACGGGTTTGTGGTTAGAATAAACGCCATCCGTTTTCACAAGCGATTGCATGGAAGCTTCAAAGATTTCACTATTCGCCCCTTCCCTACCAAAAGCCACTTTTTTGATTTGCTTTTTATTGGATAATGGCTCATAGCTCGTTTCTAACAATAAGGGGTGGTTGGGGTATCTGTCCCATAAAAGTTTTAAAAAGCGCTTGGATTGGAAAAGGATCGTGTAAGCGGGGTTTAAAAAAATCGTGTTTTTATTTTCCATCATGCCTTGCATCAAAAGGGCTAATTCTGGCTCATCAATAGCGATGTTTTCCCATGGGATTAGTTTGAATAAAAACTCATAATTCAAGCCGTTTTTAAACACGCCCTCTTCTATATTAAATTCCACCTCATCAATGTAAGAAAAATCCGTTTCAAAACCCACGCTCTGGGCAGCGTCTTGCAAAAAACGCATGGTGCGCTCTTCTTCAATATTCCCCCTAACGCTTGAAAAAAGGATTTTCCACCCCTCATACATTTCCTCAAAACGGCTCGTGTCTTCGCCTAAAGTTACCATGCGTTTAAAATTCTCGCCAAGCACTTCATAAAGGTTATTGAATTGCTTGTTTTCATCATAGCCATTCGCTTTGAGCAACGCCCATTGAATTACCGCCGTTTCATAAAGCATGGTGGGGGTATCAGCGTTAAATTCTAATAATTTAATAGGCTTGCCATCAAGCCCCCCAGCTAAATCAAAACGCCCATAAATATGCCAATGCACTTCTTCTTCAAAACTCTGTTTGATCATAGGAATGAGCGCGTTAGGAATATCCAATTCAAAAAAGCGATCGTTTTGAATGGCCTCTTCAGCCGTCTCTACAAACATGTCATAAAGCTCATTACAAGCGTCATAATAAGCGTCTGCTTCTTTTTGAGAAACAACCACCATTTCATCAGCGATATAAGATGACATGTCGTCATTCGTGTGCCAATCTAAGCCGATTTCTTCTAAGGTCTTATTGTCTAAAGGTTTTAAAGGAATCACTTGCATTTTTTAGCCTTAAAATTAGATTAAATTATGAGTTAAAGCCCCTTGTCCCAGAGCTTACCGCAGGCGAACTAGTAGGCCTACTAGAGCCAAAAAACCCACTCTGTCCCTTACTCGCTGTGCCCATGCTTGAAGCGCTAGGCGTGCTTTTAGAAAAGGAATTTTGAGAGCGTTGGTAAGCTTGTGGGGATTTGTAGGTCCGTTGGGCGTTTTGCTGATAATTAGGGTTATTGAAAAGCTTATTGCCAATATAACTCCCTAAAATCGCCCCCGCCGCGCTCCCTAAAATCGCGCTCCCCAAGCCAAAGCCTGAGCTTTCATTGCTCCCACCTCCATTATTAGGCTGGATAAGCTTGCTCGTGCCGTTATCAATTTTGGCTTCTTCTTCTTTGATGAGCTTTTGAATCTCTTCATTGCTTAACACGCGTTCATTGCCTTGCAAATCGCGCACTATAATGTGGGTTCTTGAACTGGGGTATTCTTCAACCACCTTGTAAGATTTATCCTTTTGCTCTTCTAAAATCACAAACGCACCTTTTTGAACGCTTTGACTCAGAGAGCTTTGTTCTTTTGGTTTGTCATCGGCATTGCTCTTACACCCCACAATGCTTACCATCACTAACGCGCTCAAACCACCCACGATCGCATAATCAGAAATCTTTCTGTAGGGTTTTTTCATGAGAATAGCCTTATATCATGCCTTATAATGGTATAAGAAAGGTACACCCTTAATCATGCCAGATTCAAAAATCTTTTTAGTGGTATTTTCCACTTTAGTGCGTAAATCTTCAGGCTCTTTTTGAGCATTAATATCGTATTGGGTGGAATAAATCTTTTCAAGGATAGAGATTTTATCTTCCACGCTCGCTCCCCTAGCTCTAGCTTTCGCCATTTCTTCTTGAATCAAAGCCGCTTTTTTAGCTGAATTGACTCCAAGCCACCCCACCACAACCATTCTCACGGTGTTTTCTTTCAAGTGATCCCTGAGTTTAGTGAGCTCTTTTTGGCAATGCGGGCACATGGGATCAGAAACAATATAAAGGATTTTATCCTTATTTTTAGCGTTAGTAGAGGGCAACTCTATCGCATAATCAGCCGGTATTTCATTAAAAATAGCGTTCAATTTCGCGCTATTTTGCTGGGTAGCATTAAGGGCTTGGACTTTTTGATTGGTTTCTGCGACCAATTGCACATCATCGCTTTTATTGCTAAAAAAGATATTGCTAAGCCCTATGACTAAATTGCCATCCTTACTCACTACAAGCGGAATATTGTATTTAGTGTCCGGATCTTCAATAACGACCATTTTTAAATCCTGGCTGGATTTTAAAGGTTTGATTTCTAAAATACGCACCTTTTTATTGGTTTGTTTTTCAATCACGCTCACTAAATTATCCTGCATCCGTTTATCATTAGCTGAAACTGAATGTTTAGGGGCTGCCCCTAAGCCTACAAGAAGTAACGCACTCAACACACTCGCTCTTAATATCATTAAAACTCCTAAAGTTTAATAGCCCAAACCCTTACAATAAAAGGAATAAGCTTTTAATGGGTATAATACCATAAAAATCCCCTATTTTCATAAGGCTTAAAAAGGTTTAAGATGATTATCATTCCTGCTAGATTAAAATCCAGTCGTTTTGAAAATAAAGTGCTAGAAGATATTTTTGGCTTGCCTATGGTAGTGCGTTGCGCTAAAAATGCAAATCTGGTAGATGAATGCGTAGTCGCTTGCGATGATGAAAGCATCATGCAAACATGCCAAAAATTCCACATTAAAGCGGTGCTAACCTCCAAACACCATAATAGCGGCACAGAACGCTGTTTGGAAGCGGCGCAAATTTTAGGGCTAAAAAACGATGAAAGGGTTTTAAATTTGCAAGGCGATGAGCCTTTTTTAGAAAAAGAAGTCATTTTAGCGTTATTAGAAGCCACCAAAAACGCCCCTTTCATGGCGACTTGCGCTAAAGTCATTGATGAAGAGCAAGCCAAAAGCCCTAATTTAGTCAAGGTGGTTTTAGATAGCCAAAATAACGCCTTGTATTTTTCGCGCTCCCTTATCCCTTTTTTACGAGACGCTGGTGCGAAACGCCAAACCCCCCTTTTAGGGCATATCGGTATTTATGGCTTCCACAATAAAGAAATATTAGAAGAATTGTGCGCTTTAAAACCTTGCGTTTTAGAGGAATTAGAAAAATTAGAGCAATTAAGGGCTTTGTATTATCAAAAAAAGATTGCAGTGAAAATCGTTCAAAGTGAAAGCGTGGGCATTGACACCAAAGAGGATTTGCAAAACGCTTTGAAAATTTTTAGCCCCAATCCCCTTTGAGCGCTAAAATTTACAGCATTTTCACCATCAAAAACCTCTTTTTAAATCCAAAAAAAAAGCAAAATTTCTTAATTTTTGCTCAATTTTATTAAAAATTCAATAAATTTATGGCACAATTTAAACGCATTGTAAATAAAGTTTCAATTTGATACAATTTTACAAATAAGACATTACCTTAAGGAACATTTTATGAAAAAAACGATTTTACTTTCTCTTATGGTTTCATCGCTCCTTGCTGAAGATGACGGCGTTTTTATGAGCGTGGGCTATCAAATCGGCGAAGCCGCTCAAATGGTGAAAAACACCGGTGAAATCCAAAAAGTCTCCAACGCTTACGAAAATTTGAACAATCTTTTAACCCGCTATAACGAACTCAAGCAAACGGCCTCTAACACCGATTCAAGCACCGCTCAAGCGATTAATAATCTAAAAGAGAGCGCTAACCGATTAAAAACGACCCCCAATAGCGCCAATCAAGCCGTGTCTTCAGCGCTCAGCTCTGCGGTAGCCATGTGGCAAGTGATAGTCTCTAATTTAGCCAATAATTCGCTACCCACTAGTGAATACGAAAAACTCAAAGCAACTTCTCAATTGCTCCAAAATACCCTAGAGAATAAAAATACAGCCAACAATAATACCACGATTGACAATGACGCTTCAAAGCTTTTAGATGACGCTAAAACCATTATTAGCACCCTTCAAAGCCAATGCCCAAAGATAGATGGGGGCAATGGCAAACCATGGGGCATTAATGCAAGCGGGAACGCATGCAATATTTTTGGCAACACATTCAACGCCATCACTAACATGATTGATAGCGCTAAAAAAGCCGCCGAGCAATTTAGAAGAACCGACCCAAGCCAAGGCACAAACCAACCAAACACTTTTACCGACGCTGATTTTAATAAAAACCTTAATGAAGTATCAAGCGTTATTAACGATACGATCTCTTACCTCAAAGGGGAGAATTTAGCAACCATCTATAACACCCTTCAAAAAACGCCCGGTTCTAAAGGGTTTCAAAGTTTGGTGAGCAAGTCTAGCTATAGTTATTCTCTCAACGAAACCCAATATTCTGAATTCCAAACTACCACCAAAGAGTTTGGCAACAACCCTTTTAGAAGCGTGGGATTGATTAATTCTCAAAGCAATAACGGGGCGATGAATGGCGTGGGCGTGCAATTAGGCTATAAGCAATTCTTTGGGAAAAATAAATTTTTTGGGATCCGGTATTATGCCTTTTTTGATTACAACCATGCCTATATCAAATCCAACTTTTTTAACTCCGCTTCTAATGTTTTCACTTATGGCGCAGGCAGTGATCTTTTATTGAATTTCATCAATGGCGGATCCGATAAAAACCGCAAAATCTCTTTTGGCATTTTTGGAGGCATCGCACTAGCAGGCACAACATGGCTTAATTCGCAATTTGTGAATTTAAAAACCACCACTAGCATCTACAACGCTAAAATCAACAACACCAATTTCCAATTCTTATTCAATACCGGTTTAAGGCTTCAAGGGATTCACCATGGCGTGGAATTGGGCGTGAAAATCCCCACCATCAACACGAATTACTATTCTTTCATGGGCGCTAAATTAGCATTCCGAAGGCTTTATAGCGTGTATTTCAATTATGTTTTGGCTTATTGATACTAAATCGGTTCTCATTAATAATGAGGACAAAGCCAACTTTTTGGCTCTCCAATGAATAATGGCATCATTTTACTTGACTTTTTACAAAAAACACACTAGAATTTCTCTTTATCTTTTGAGCGAAATTCCAGATTAGCTCAGCGGTAGAGTAGGCGGCTGTTAACCGCTTGGTCGTAGGTTCGAATCCTACATCTGGAGCCATACTTTTAACTCATCTTTTTTTTATAGCAAAATTTCACGCAATCCCTTTTGATCTGATCCATAACGCATTGACTAAAACCCCCACCACAACCCCTATCGCTAAATTATGCGTGTATAAAACCACCGCCACGACTAAGAGCATGTTCAGCGTGTCATAGAGCTTGATTTTTTTAATGTTCATAACGGACTGGAAATTAAAAGTGGTGAAAGAAATCATCACCATCACCGCCACAACCGCTACAATGGGGATCTTAACCACATATTCATTAAACACTAATATTAGCACCATTAAAGAAAAGCCGGCAAAAAAAGTAGAAAGCCTTGTTTTGGCCCCGGATTTTGCGTTAATGATAGACTGCCCCACTAAAGCGCACCCTGTCATTCCCCCCAAGAGCCCTGAGATGATATTCCCCAAGCCTTGCGCTTTAGTTTCTTTATTTTTATCGCTCACGCCGTCTTTTAAAATGACATCTAAAGTTTTAGCGGTCAATAAGCTTTCTATCGTGCCCACTAGCGCTAAAGAAAGAGCGTAAGGCAACAATCCTACCACCATTTTAAAATCCAAATTTTTGGGGATAATGATGAAATGAAAGCCTGAAACCCCTTGCTCAATGCTCCCCAAATTCGGTGCATGCGTATCAAAAATTAAAGCGATCGCACTCACTATAAGGATACAAATCAGATTAGAGGGGATTTTTTTAGTGATTAAAGGGAAAAGATAAATAATCAATATCCCAATAGCAAGCAAGATAAACACCCCTAAATTTTGGTTTTGAAGGAATTTGAATTGCTCCATTAAAAGCAAAATGCCTAGCGCGTTCACAAAGCCATACATCACTGATTGGGGGATAAATCTCAAAAGATTCCCTATTTTCAAATAGCCTAAAAGAATTTGCAACATTCCTGCCATAAGAGTCGCCACGCCTGCGTATTCAAGCCCGTAGTTTTTAACCACGCCCACCAAAATGAGCGCCACTGATCCAGCCGCTGCGCTAATCATCGCCTTTCTAGCCCCAAAAAGAGACAACACAAAAGCCATATAAAAGGTCGTATAAAACGCCACGCCCACATCTAAACCCACCATGATCGCAAAACCGGCCGTCTCTGGGATCACAGAAAGCCCCACCACAAAACCAGACAACAAATCTTTTTGAATGTTACTCAACCATTCTTTTTGTATCTTTTCCAACATGCCTTTCTTTCTCATTAGAATGGCTTGATTATAAGATTTAAAAACCAATTTCAAACCAATAAAATTTTTCTTAGCGTTAAGCTTTCTTAAATATTTTATGGTAAAAAATACTTAAAATCGTTTTTTTTTTTTTTTCAAAATATAAAATTTAAGTTAAGAATAAGCATTTTATAGTAAAATGGCGAACTTTCATAAACATGACTATCATGGGAATGTCATGGGGATGTGAAGAAAAATCTATCAAAAGGAGAAAACATGAAAATCAAAAAATCCCTCTTGCTCTCTCTTTCTCTCATGGCTTCATT